>JBHLPJ010000083.1:0-5974 GCA_048939565.1 Promethearchaeota archaeon | reverse complement strand
GAATTGCCAAATCGCCCATGGCTATGACACATATTTTGGGTTTTTTGGCCAGGCTATTCGGTACAACTACTTCTGCATCTATTCTACTCTCTGGCCGTTTGAGATCAATTCCCTTCATATTTATGGCAAGGTCAATCGATTCTACAAAGTTTCTTGTTTTTGCCTTATTTTTTGCCTTAGCAACTGTCTCTACAATCTTATCAAAGTTAATTGACATATTTCCAAACCCCACAATAACAAAGGAAGGTGATGATCCTCAAGAGGAGAATTGGTCAAAGTTGTAGGAAAGGAATTTGTAAGCTCTCTATTTAACTCTATCGGGAGAAAGTCAGAGTTCTTCTCTCTGAAGAATTCTTATAGAAATCTAGGTTCTTTCTACCTTTGAGATTAATTCATCAAACTCTCCTTCATCCATTTTTTTCTGAATATCCCTGGGATCTTCACCATCTATGGTTATTCCCATGGTAACGCATGTACCTAGCACGGTTTTAGTGGCTCTTTTGAGATCTCTGTCAAACATCAAATCCTTTTTTATTTTTGCAATCCTAACTATTTGTTCTAGCTTCATGTCACTGACTTTTTCTTCCCTAGGATTCTGACTTCCCTTACTAACGCCAGCTTCTTTAAGGATAAGTGCTGACGTCGGAGGAACCCCTATCTCTATTTCGAATTCCTTGGAGTCTTCATCAACTATTATTTTGACAGGTACCTTAAGGCCAGTTAAATCCTTAGTTAGTTCGTTGATCTTTGTAACTACTGCATAGAGGTTTACCCCTGTGGGTCCAAGCATCGGTCCAACCGGAGGACCGGCACTGGCCTTCCCTCCCTCAACCATCGCCTCAACGCTTACCTTGCCCATTTTGAATCACCCTTATACAGTTATTGAGGAAACGTTCAAACGAATTATAAAATTTTCGTATCTTAAACATGAACTACTAGAGGTGAAGTTCTTCCTCCTCTTCCTCCTCTTCCTCCTCAAATTTGCTGGTTTTTTCGACCAGCTTAATGTAATCTGCATGCACTTTTATGGGAATTGGATATGCAGACTCAAGGAGCTCAAGGACGACTTCGCTCTTTGAGGTATCTATCCTCGAAACCCTGGCCCTCTCTCCTTTGAATGGTCCGCCAATAATCTCAACAGTATCGCCAACATCGAGTCCCTCTGTGGCTGGCCTAGGTATCAGCGCATGTTCTATCTCTGATATGTCCACTTTCCCTACAACTTTGCCCCTGACATGAGGTATTCCTGATATGACTTTGTCTACTTCCTGTTGGCTCTCTGCTTCGACGAAAACATAACCCCTCAAAAGCCAGGAAACCAATACGGCCTTTAGGTTTACCTTCATTGTTTCTGCTCTTGCCCTTATCATCTCTGCCACACCTTTTTCCTGGCCTATTATTGTTCTGACGGCAAATATGCTGGTTCTAACTCTTGCAATCACCATGATATGCATCTCCGCTTTTTTAAAAACCTGTAAATGCCCAAAATATTATTCTAATTATAAATGCTATAACACCTAAGATTAGTATGGCAAGTAGACTCATCCTGACTCCGTAGTTAACTTCTTTCATGGTAGGTTTTCTGGAAAGCTTGATAACTCTCTTAGCTCTTTCTATGAAATCCCTCAGTCCCATTCCTGAACCCTCAGAGAACGTCTTGATCTAGAGTTCTTCAAGCCCTAAGTCCTTCCCTAGGTTATTAATCTTTTCCCCATTTGCGCCAAAGATGTAGGGGGACTTAACACCAGAAACGATAATTATTACTTGGACCCGGTCTTTTAGTGAATCATCAATAATCGCCCCCCAGATTATCTCTGCGTCAGGCTGAAGCTTATCTGAGACGACTTTAACTGCTGTCTGCGCCTCTTTCAGTGTCATATCTGAACTCCCATTGACGTTTATAAGCGCAGCGTTGGCTCCTTCTATGTCAACATCCAAGAGTGGGTTGCTCAATGCGTTCTCTACTGCATCCACGGCCCTATCATTATTGTCTGATTCTCCCATTGCAATAATTGCCACTCCTCGATTCCTCATGATCGTCCTAACATCTGCAAAATCTAGATTTACCAATCCTGGCCTAGTTACTAGCTCAGCTATACCTTTGACTCCTCGTATAAGCACTTCATCTGCCACTTTAAAAGCTTCCGAGATGCTCAAATCAGGCGCGAACTCCAGGAGCCTATCATTTGGAATAACGATAACAGTGTCTGATACTTCCAAAAGCCTTCTCAGGCCCCTTGCCGCATTTTCTTGTCTTTTTTTACCTTCAACTTTGAACGGTAGGGTTACTACGGAGACTGTCAATGCCTTTTGCTTTTTTGCAGCCTCTGCAAAAACCGGAGCTGCCCCTGTGCCAGTGCCACCACCAAGTCCGCATGTAATAAACACCATATCAGCTCTTACTGCGTTTCTAATGTCATCGATGTTTTCCTTGGCAGCCGCCTCTCCAACCTCTGGATCATTGCCTGCGCCAAGCCCACCTGTCAATTCCTTTCCGATCAGAAGCTTGTAATGGGATTTGGTTTGAAGTAAATCCTGAGCGTCTGTGTTTACAGCCAGCGTTTCAGCTCCGTCAATTCCTGCCTCCATTAAGCGTGTTGTAGTATTGTTCCCAGCCCCGCCGATACCAACCGCCAGAATTCTTGCCTTTACGTCTTTTAACACTTCTTCCAGATGAGTATCTGTAATGTGATCCTCAGTACGTGCTTTCTTTAAGGCCGTTTCTATGAGTGAACGCATCTTATGCACCCTCAATTAAAAAACGAGATTAAGTCGGAATAATCTGTAATTAACTTCTTTTTTTTCCAATAAATTCTTTTCTTTGACCATCTTCAAAAGTCAGATTATATTCCCCCAGTAATACGCCTGTATGTATGATGCGATTATAAAATAGATGATTATTGAACGACCCAAGGCGCCATGTAGCTGAACGCGTCTAGGTGGGAAGATATTTCATATCATAGTCGCGAGCTTTTCGAACTTCAACTTCCATATTCTCCGCCATTTCTATTATCCTAGTCCTTTCTTCACCTTTAATGCCTTTCCAGTCGAAAACTAGAATTTCAGCCCCATCTGTAGTCTTCTCTACAAGTTGTCTCAGCATCTCTTCAGTGATATAGGTGGTAGCATACTTTGGAATTATGTGTCCAAAAGCAACTTCTGTATTCAATCCAAGCCTCGTGAATTTCGGGGCATAATGCCCCCCTCCAACTCCGATCGACCTTAATCCTTTTTGGGGGGATTTTATCGAAGACACGATGGCCTTAGCTGCCGCCAATCCTGCTTCTTTATGTTCCCATCTTTCAATTGTGCTTCCGATTTCTATAAACATAGCTGGAATATCAAGAGTTGGACCATGATGTGTTGCTTCATAGCTGACCCTATAATCCTCCAAACCGAGATCAATTTTCGCCGATAGCAACTCCTTTAGGGCCGCTTTCATCTCGTATGCTGGCGCGATAGAAACCTTCTTATCTTCACCCCCGAATTCTGCTTTGTGTAAATTACCTGGAACGTGAACAGTCAGGACCGGTAGTCTACTTTCACTTGAATGTCTTGAGGCAAAAATTACAAGTCTTGGTGAAAAGGATTCTTCAATATGGGATGCATAAATGATGTCTCTTTTAGTAAACGCCAACTCAACTTTCCGTCCGCCGATGACTGTTTGATGAATAGCGTTTCCATCAAATGCTTTGCCCGTTTCCTCAAAATTGCAGATTGTGCGCAACTGTGTGATAATGGTCATACCTGCAACATCTATTGTAGAGGCTAAAATTAGTATCAAAATACGGGTCCCTCATCCAGCTGACTCAAGAAGACTCTGTCTGATAGGGAGGGGAGGAGTCGAGGGGTCCTTGAATATTCTCGAGATTTACATACCGATATGTCCAAAGAAAAACCTCTCTCTGATGTGTAAACGTTTAATAACCTAAGAGAAAGCCCGGTGAAGCAAAATTCATAGCCCGACGCTGTATACGGATTGCTGGGCTGGGGCGCTGTAAACCACCCCCTGCTTTGTCTTGTGATGAAACCAAAGCCCGTTTGGGAATTGCGGTCAAGCATCGTCCTAAACTCCTTCTACAAAGCAGGAGTAGTTTACAAAAGGAGCACTAGTAGCGCCTTTTGAGCATGAAGTCTGTTTTCAGCTTGGTCCCAAACTATTGAATGCGGACCGTAAAAGATCTCATCTGTGACTTCATTCTTTTCACGAGGAAGGCAATGCATAAACAGGAAATTTTCGTAAGCGACAGAACACAAATCCTCGGTAACCTTAAACGAAGTGAAATCCTTCTTACGTTTTTCAGATTCCTTCTCATGTCCCATGCTTATCCAAACATCGGTGTAGACTATATCTGCGTCCTTTAATGCCACCTTTGGAGAATTACTTACCTCTATCTTAGAGCCAGAATTTTCTGCATTCTTCTTGGCAAGACCTACGGCTCCTTGAGCTGGTTCATACCCTTTCGGAATTCCGACACTTATGTCTATCCCAATCTTACTACAGCCAATCAGCAAAGAATTGCAGACATTATTTCCATCTCCCAAGAATGCCAATTTCAGTCCTTCCAAATCTGCTCTCTTCTCTCTTATTGTTAAGAGGTCTCCTAATATTTGGCAAGGATGAAATAAATCTGATAGACCGTTGATAACAGGGATTTTTGTGTTCTCAGCGAACTCTTCAAGATCGTCATGGGAGAAGACTCTCGCCATTATGCCGTCTACATATCTTTCTAAGACATGAGCAGTGTCTGAAATTGGCTCTCCGCGTCCAAGTTGGAGATCATTCCATCCAAGGTAAATACTGTGTCCTCCCAGCTGATTCATTGCCACCTCAAATGAGACTCTGGTTCTAGTAGATGGTTTTTGAAAGATCATGGCTAAGGTTTTTCCTTGAATTAGCCTATGAACCGCTTCTCTTGCAGTCTCCCTCTTTAGGTCACTAGCAGTATCTAATATCAAATTAATCTCTTGAGGTGTAAAGTCCTGTAATGTCAAAAAATCTCTTCCTCTTATGTTTTGCATGAATTTCCCCTCTTATGGTAACTGCTGAAGTTTGAGTTCTACTATTGCTTTCATGATAGAATAAGGTTTGCAAACTCCTCCGAGTCAAATCTCCTCAGATCGTCATATCCTAAACCAGTTCCTATATAGATTATCGGCTTTTTTGTTATGTAGACTATGGAGAGAGCTGCTCCTCCTTTTACATCGGCGTCTACTTTTGTGAGAATTGAAGCATCAACCTTAACTGCTTCATTGAATTCCTTAGCCTGTGATACTGCATCGTTACCCGCCAGAGCATCCCCTATAAAGATAACAAGATCCGCATCGGAAACTTTTACTATTTTTTTCATTTCGTCCATTAAATTCTTG
Source organism: Promethearchaeota archaeon (assembly GCA_048939565.1). GTDB lineage: Archaea > Asgardarchaeota > Odinarchaeia > Odinarchaeales > JBHLKK01 > JBHLKK01. Next base: position 604 of record JBHLPJ010000083.1, on the reverse strand, counting down.
TTGGTTTGAACGCGTCCTGCTGTATCGACCAAGACTGTCTTTATGTTTCTGGCCCTGGCATAGTTTGTCGCATCATAAGCAACAGCTGCGGCATCCGCACCGTAGTCGTGCTTAATTATACGGACTCCAAGTTTTTCAGCATGTTTTTCCAATTGTTCAATACTTCCTGCACGGAATGTGTCACTGGCTGCCATTACTACTGAACAGTCCTTTTTCTGTAGCAGTCGGGCGAATTTGGCTATGGTGTGGGTTTTCCCAACGCCATTGAATCCAACAAAGACGATCACAAAAGGGTCTTTCTTTTTCTTCACAAGCTCAATCAGGTCAACCCTATTATCGTCTGTTATCTTCAATACCTCATGAATGACCTCTCTTAGTGCTTCTTCCACGAATTTCTTTATGTCCTCCAAACGACCTATCCTGGTTCCAATGAGCTTATTCTTAAGGTCTTCTGCAATCATCTCTGCAACGGTTACTGCCACATCATTACCAATAAGCGCTATTTTCAACTCTGAAAGCGCCTTATCCAATCTCTTTTCATTAAGCTCTTTTGTGGCGATTTTTTCCTTGAAACTTTTTAGGCTTTCTTTGAGTTTCTCGAACA
>JBHLPJ010000082.1:0-6007 GCA_048939565.1 Promethearchaeota archaeon | reverse complement strand
TCAGCTATATTAGAAGTGAAGAAATCCCGAACAATCTAAATGAACTGGCATCCAGCGTCCGGAATTCAGCTTAACGAGCTGAAAGAGCTATTCTTTCCTTTTCTTCCTTTCTCTTTATTGCATAACTCTTTGGATTTCCTGCAGCTGCTTCAATCAATTCATCTGCAATGCATTCTTCAATTGATTTTGTATTACCAAGGCTCGCCTTAAGACTTCCTTGAACTAGAAATCTGAGTGCTAAGTCCAAACGTCGTTGTGGAGCCACATCGACCGCCTGTTGATACGCAATCCCTCCATAGCTTATTCTTGTCGTTTCCTCTTTCGGAGCTGCATTTCCAATTGCAGAGACCAGGATCTGGATCGGAGATTTGCCAGTTCTCAAATGTATGATCTCGAAAGCTGCTTTGACGATGTTGATAATCTTCTCCTTTTTCCCGCTAGACTGGGCCTTCTTTACTCTCTTTCCCCCTCGCCCCCTAGCCAGACCAGGATTCATAAACTTGTTTATAAAGCGTTCTGTAATTGGCACTCTGGATTTTCCAAATCGACTGTGCTCGTGTCTACCTCCGGTGTGAGGCAGAAAAACCGGCTTCAAGCTGATATAACGCTCCAGTCCTAGATCTTTTACCTCTATTCCTTCGAAAGTCCACTTATTGAACAGTTTTATTTTCGATATATCCGATCTTTCTCCTTCAGACATGATCTGTTCACTTTCAATCCGGTTTTTGCATAATAGATGGCACAGCAAGTTTAAATTGGGGTTGTTGAACGAGCTTAAAAAGCTTATGCTGAATCAATCTCTAAAGCTTTTAAACATAGGGTTAGATGTTTACTGAGGTGATCCGTATGTATATAAAAAGAATCTCTGAAATCAAGGCCGAAAAAGTGAAGGAGGCCAAAAAAACTAAGATTCAATGGTTAGTTACCAGGGAAAATGCGGGTGCCAATAATTTTACTATGAGGCGATTCTCCATAGAAGAAGGGGGTGAAATACCACCACACAGCCATGACTGGGAGCACGAGATTTATATTCTGAAAGGCAGGGGTCTTTTAGGTTGGTCTGGGGAAGAACGAAAAATCGAGGCAGATATGGCTATTTATGTTCCCCCAAATATCTCGCACTGGTACAAAAACACAGGCTATGAGGAGCTAGTCTTCATCTGCATAATCCCTTATAAATAATCAAAGTCTTTTTGTCAGATCATCTAATTGTCTTATAAGCCCACGTATTCTTGCCACTCGTCCATAAATTGCTCTAACCCAATTCTTCATAGTACCATATTCTCTTACTCGCCATTCATATTTTGATGCAAGATTTTCTGTCTTTTGAACACCACTCATAAGCTGAACTAGTTGATTCTTAATGCTAGATAACAGATTATTCACTTCGGATTTGCCAATAGCCCCAGAATTGAAGCCTTCCAAGAGGTCGCTCACTTGTTCCAGCCAGATTCTAGTCTGCCAGTCACTTGCACGAAGCCAATTATACTGGGCGTAATAATGGTAAAAATTCTTTTTCTCGGGTTCTTCATACATAAGTCTGAAGAATCGTTCCATACGTTTTCTGCTCATCTCAAGCTCTTTTTCAGCAGTATTGGCCACGTGTTTTCCCCCTAATCCTTTACCATGATCAATCTCTAATCTCAACCATTCTTATCAACTTTCTTTGACCACTCAACTATATGGGAACGCCAATATGGGTTTTTAATTCTCTTTGCAATCTTTCGAGCATCATCGCCTTTTTTGGCCCTAAGAAGTGCAAGACCGATATACATATACGCTTGTGAACTATGATCTTGATTTTCTATTCTCTCAGCGAATTTAATGGCTTCACTCATTTCTTCTTGACTCGCAAGTGCTCGAACGAGATACTTAAACGCAAGCGATTTTTGGTAATCATCTTGTATTTGCTCTATTTTTTCTTGGGCTTTATCGATGTCTCCAGTCTCGGCAAGGACTTTAACAATACTCGGGAGAATTGCTGAGAGCTCACCTTGATCCTTTTTCCCTTCGATTATTTTCAAAGCATTCTTCACAACTTCGGATCCCTTTTGTTTATGGTCAATTTTGACAAAAGCTTCAGAAATATTAACAAGGGTTTTTACATATGAGAGGGCATCTTCTATCTCCCTCGATAGTTCAAGTGTTCTTTCAACAATTCTTTCGGATTCACCAACTTCTCCTGATTCATGTAGCTTGGATAATATGGTCTTAAGTGTAGTTGAACGCCAGTATGGATTTCTTATTCTGTCCAAAGTTCTCCTGGCCAAGTCCAGCCTTCCAGCCCTAACAAAAGCTTTAACAGCTTTGGCCAAAATCCTCTGACGCATTTCCAGGTTGGAGGTTTTTTCCGCTTCACGTAATATATCTTCAGCAGTTTCTATGGGTTCTTCGGTCTTCATTTTGGGTCATCGGTCTTTTGTTATGTGATTAGCACATTATCAGATTAAATTTGCGGTTTGCTGGGGGGAAAGATTTAAAAACCATAACATATTATAAATTATAACGCTGTTATATCATAAGAGGGTGAGAAGATGAAAAAACCATTGAACATGGGGTCAGGCAAAGAGAAGATAAAAGTAGATCATAGACTGGATGTTAGGGGACTGAACTGTCCAATTCCGCTTCTAAAAACCAGGAGAGAAATCATGAGAATTGGAATTGGTCAGATTCTGGAGGTCTTGTCTACGGATAAGGGCTCAAAGCTAGACATACCGTCTTGGGCAGAAGTCACTGGTCACGAAATTGCAGCAATTAAGGATGAGGGTGATTTTGTTAGGATCTACGTTAAGAGAAAAAGATAATAATGAGAGGTGGAAGTTATGAGTAAAGGAAAGAAAGCAGCAATAATAGTCCAATCAGGAACAATCGACAAGCTGTTTCCAGTCTTATCACTAGCATCTACAGCAGGTGCAATGGATATTGAAACACATATGTTCTTTACGTTTTGGGGGCTTCCAACGTTAAAGAAAGGAGGACTGGATCAGGCAGGATTTCCAGCCGAGGCAAAACACATGGAAGATTTCATGAAACAACGTATGAAGGAAGCTAAAATGCCTTCCTTATACGAGCTGTTAAAGATGGCAAAGGAATCTGGAATGGTCAAGGTTTATGCCTGTAATACTACAATGGAACTAATGGGCGTCAAGGAGGAAGATTTGATTCCTGAAGTAGATACTATATGCGGTGCCGCTACATTCCTGAAGGAAGCCATTGATGCAGATATAACGTTGTTTGTTTAGACGATTTAACCAAACAAAACAAATGTGCTTCTGAACCATTCTTAATCTCTTTCGAGACGCTTCTAGTCTGAATGGCGCAGGTTAATGCCTTCTGTCGTCGGACAAAAAGAGAAGGAAGACTAGGAACAGCTAGATTTCTTATGCGACTTTTCCTTATGTCTTTCCATTTCTTCCTTTGTGTCAAAGGTCTTACCACAGCACTCATATTCTTTCTTTTCACCCATCGCTCAACATACTCCTATCTATTGTAGACGTCATGATGTAGGAATCTGAAATATATAAATGTGGTCATTTGCTGATTATCTTAGCATTAAGGAAGGTCTAATTATTTTGTGCTCGGATTTTTGAATCTGAGGTCTCTCTATTCTAATGTTCCTCTTAAGCAGAATTATATTGTATGAGTGTAAATCCGCACTAGATCTTATTTTTGTGATATGAAAAGAACTGCGAAAACGGTCCACCTTTAGCCAAGATCAATAATCGGATCACATAAGCAAGAATTGATTGACAGCTACCTCGAGGAAATATCAAATTTCTTGGTAAACTCTTCTGCAATATCATGGAATGAATCCCTGACCGTCCTTACCTGATCCCAATCAAGACCGTAAACTGACAATTTTATATGTTTGCTTAAGCCTTTGTGGAGACCAACGATTCCTCTCTTGATCATTTCTTCGGCCAAGAAGAAACCTTTGCGTTTGTGATGCTTGGAGATTTCCCAGAATATCGGAGTCTCGAATGCCACCAGGTGATGACGATGAGGATGTGTTCCAAGGAGCATTATTCCATCCAATTTCTCCAATTCCTCTATGAGCCAGCGAGTTTTCTTTAGTTCCTCACCCCAGTTTCTGACTCGTTCCACAACATTCGGGAAGGAGTACATTGAAGAGATTAAGGGGGTTCCTCCTATACTGCAGCCGAAAATACTGGTTATCTTTCCCCCAAAAGATCTGCCGCTCCAATCTGTGATGGTCGAGGATTTCTGAAATATCTTCTTTTCCCATTCATAGTTTGTTACTACGAATCCCAAAGGACCCAGTGAAGCCATCGATTTATGGGCTGAAACTGTCAAGAAATCCGCTTTCAGGTCTCTGAGATTTATCGGAAGTATTCCGGCCGTATAGGCACCATTGATCATGTATGGAATATCGTATTCTCTTGCTATTCTTCCCACTTCTTTAACTGGATTCAGATTCCCGTAGTAAGGTTCCACGTGAGTCGCCATAATCAGTCCAGGAAGCTTTCCTGTTTTTTCTTTGATTTCTTCTATCTTTCTAACATAGTCTTCTGCTTCTATTTTGTACTCAGGATAACCTTTGTTTGGAACCTCAGCGACTTTGAGTCCGTTCATCTCAGCAGCCATTATTGTTGTGTAGTGTGATAGCGAATCAATAACCAATGTGTTTGTATAGTTTTTTGAAGAGTCATCTTTCAGATTCTCGGATATTGATTTTACTACTGAGAACTGGGCTGCTCTACAACCAAAAGTGTGTTCAGCAAGATCTCCACCAAAGAACTCTGCGACATCCTTGAGAAAATCTCTAATTGGAGGTCTTGAAACTAAACCGGATCTCCCCTCTAAACAATCGTAACAGACTGAATAACCGATTTTTGTCCATTCCTCTTCATGTAATTTCTTCTGAACATCTGTAGCGAGTATTCCTCCTGTCATAATCGGGTGAATTATTAGGCTACCCTTGTATCTGTTTTGTAGCTGCCGATATCTAACCAGATTTCTCAATATTTTGTCCTCCTTTGATATATCCAGCTTGTTTTAGATGAAGGATCATATTCTCTATAATTTTCTTAAGGGCAAAATCTAGATTTTCGCCAGTCTCTATATCAAGACCCAAAGCATCTGCTGTCGAGTTCATGGTCATATCGAGCCAATATCCTCTGGTCTTTGCAGTGTAGGGCTTATTTTCAAGGATAGGTTTAAGCTTTTCTGCGATATCAATAGCTTTTTCATTTGAGGTCATTTAAGTAACATCATTTCAGCTCCTTGTTCTCCTTTCGTCGGCGTTTCAGGGGAAAGAATCGGTTTGTTTGTCTCATATAATCGCTGTATTCATCCCCAAATAAACTGAGTAGCATCTGTTCTTCTTGTTCAGCCAATGATGGGAATTGAACGATGACGACGATAGAGAAGATTATGACGATCAGATTTGCGCTTATTAGCGCTATGGATATTGTGAATGTGATGAATACAGTATACATAGGGTGTCGAATTCGTGAATAAGGTCCGCTGGTGACTAGCGTGTGTTTCTCTTTAAGCTCCAAAACCGCAGAATAGTATTTGCCAAGGGTCCGATGGGTCCAGATAAGAATCGGAAGTGAGCTGATCACAATCAAGACGCCAATGGCCCGTACCATAGGTGGCAATGGAAGCTGCGACCATAGAAACCATGCCGGTGCGAGAAGGTAGAGGATAATTGAAATCAGCATGCCAATGATGCCGACGGACAGGGCGATTCCGGCCCACCCGCCAATCTTATTGATTCCCTCTCTCTGTTTGGCTCCTTTTTGTGCGGGTGCAGAACTTCTAGTCCTATAATAGATCCTAATGCCGGCAAATATCCCAAAAAGCAGGATCAAGAGAATGCGAAAGAGTAAGTCTTCGCTCATTGATATCCATCCTGAGCCAGTTAGTCAATTTGATTTCGCCCATATTTATATTACTAGGTTATAATAAGCATTTAACTATACAATTAAATATGCATCATAAATATGTGCTTTCTGGATATTTAAGTTATCAGCATAATCGC
>JBHLPJ010000081.1:0-6064 GCA_048939565.1 Promethearchaeota archaeon | reverse complement strand
TTGTCCCATGGTACCTATCCTGATAATCTTTCCTTTTGTAGGTCCAATTCCGCCCGCAATAGCTATCCCATACTCCGTAAGAAGGTGTCTTCTTACATCAAAATCATCGATCCCCTCAGGATTTGCTATTGCATTCACTGTATCCGATGCAAATTTCTCATCTTTTGGAAAGAGGTTAAGACCGATAGCTTTTGCCCCTTCTCTTATCCCTTTTGCACATATGTGGTGCCTTTCTATTCTGTTTTCAATTCCTTCTTCTTCAATCATCTTCAAAGCTTCATCTAATGCAAAGAATACGGATACTGCTGGTGTAAATGGAGTCTCCGATTTTTCATGAAATCTTCTTAGTTTAATTAGATCCAAGTAGAAGTTCGCTTTATTCTTGTTGTCTTCAACTTTTTTCCAAGCTTTTTTGTTAAGAGATATAAAAGCCAGCCCGGGGGGACAAGCCAAACATTTCTGACTACCCGTAACAACAACATCAACATCCCAATCATCCATGTACAGATAATCTCCTCCAAGGTTACTCACGGCATCACAAAAAACGAGAACATTATGATCTTTGGCTATTTTGATCAATTCTTTGGCGGGATTGCGAACACCTGTGGAGGTCTCGTTGTAGACGAATGCTATCATCTTTGTGTTCGGGTTTCTGTCGAGTGCTTCCTTGATCTTTTGTGGATCTACCCGGTCACCCCAATCTGCCTCAACCCTAATAGCTTCTCCCCCGAATCTTTCAACAGTGTCTGAGACCCTAATCCCAAATTCACCATTAGTAGGAACAATAACTTTGTCTCCTTTGGCCACAAGATTGCTAATTGCACACTCAACACCGCCAGTACCCGAATTTGTCAGAGTATATACGTCATTTTCGGTCTGGAAAACGTATTTCAATCCTTTCTGGACTTTTCGATAGAGTTCTCTCCAAAGTTCCCCTCGGTGATTTATGACAGGCTTGATCATGGCCTTCAGAACCCTTTCGGGCACCTGAGTAGGACCAGGGAGCATAAGAAGTCTTTCTTCCAAGATATTCGCCTCACTAACGCTATAAAGTCGAGCAGATTGTTTTTCTACCTCATTATTAAAGTTAACGCCCATGCTAAAACCAGAAGCCTTTCACTCTTCAAATTCGGAAAGCACTTTTTGATCACTTTCATCAGGTCTTCCTGAACTGAGTTCTTTCCACTCTTCTTGCGTAAGAACTCCACCTACCTGTTCCTTGATCTTTTTGGCAATCTCCTTTCCAATTAAGGGTATTGCTGTAAGCTGTTGAGGTTTTGCTCTTTTGAGAGCCTTTACATCCCGAAAACCAGCATTGAATAACATTCGGGAGCGAACTCTTCCTATCCCTCTCAACCTCACCAGATCCAAAAGCTCTTCCTTAACTCCATTCTTTACACACACCCTGGTTTTCTTAATTTGGGGGGTTAATTCTCTGATCTTGAATAGTTTTCCTATCTCGTATGTTGAATAGAGGAGCCAATCTGCTGTTTCCACAAATCGAAATATATCACCAGAGCCCACATCAAATCTTCTGGTTAGTAAATCCTCTGAAGTCTCGTTGGTCCACTCTAGCAGAAGCTTGGCAACCTTTACCTCTGACAGGAAGAATTCGTATTCGTGGGGTTCTAACCACTGATCTGGCATTTCAACAATGAATTCGTCAAAATGCTCATCTGTGAATACATCTAGTTCTTGGTAATCTTTCTTGCGGAGATAAAGATTGGGCATGTTGGGTGTATGACAAATTAGGTGCATAAAACTCAAGGGAGTGGTTTCTTTGCTTCTGGCAGATAGTAAAGCATTCCTAATGATGACCCCCGTTTTAGGATCAACATAGAGTTCTGAGACTCTATGTCCAAATCTTGTGGCAGAAAGCCTTCCATCTCTGTGGTATATCATCTCCTCTCCAATCAGAAATTGGCGTATCCGTTCAACTACCTCCAATATGTCTTCTGGATCATATTGGTGCGCATAGAAGGTATGGTTGATGAACTCAAGCAATCCTTTTTCATCTTTGGCAAAACCCGTAGCTATCAGGGCCAGAATATGCGTTCTCAGTGCCCCCTCGGACGCCAGCTTAGACCATATCTTTTCGGGATTTCCAAAGACATAGTTACGCATAACGAATTCCTTTTCATTCTCAGTTTTTGCTAAGAGCACTGCTTCGCCTTCTTTGTCATACTTCGGCCTTCCAGCCCTGCCCGCCATCTGTTTATACTCCAGAACCGGGATCGGATAATAGCCAATTCCCCCCTCATAACGTCGGTAACTTCCGATAATCACTCTTCTGGCCGGTAAATTTATTCCGGCAGCAAGAGTTGGCGTGGCACAAATTGCTTTGAGAAGATTCCGTCTGAAGCAATCCTCAACGATCTTTCGATGGGTATATCTCAATCCAGCATGATGAAATGATGCCCCGCGAAGAACCAACTCAGACAGTCTTCGACTCATTCTCGTAATTTCACCCTGTTTCAATATCGACTCTGAGATGCGTTTTAAGGTTTTCTTCTGATTCTTGGTCAAGAACTCTGGTAAAACTCTGGCTATCCTGCTTGCAGTGGATGCAGCAGCTTTTCTGGTACCGGCGAAAACCAATGCTTGACCGCCTTTACTCACTATGTCCACAACAAGATCGACAACATCGTTGCCATGTTTGGGATTCAAACCCGCACCCTCACCTTTGTTAAACTCTATACCGCCCCTAAGATATACCCCTTCTCTAAGCTCCACAGGCCTCCAGTCGCTTGTGACGAGTTTTGCATCCAGCCACTCTGCAATTTCACCCGCATTGCTAATGGTAGCGCTGAGAGCCAGAATCTGAGCGCCAGGATTGATCTGTTTAAGTTTTGCTATGACTGCCTCGAGAGTAGGTCCTCTGCTTGAGTCGTTGATGAGGTGCGTCTCATCAGCCACAATAACGGTAAGATTATTTATCCATCTAGAACGATGACGCAACAAAGAGTCTGCTTTTTCATTTGTGGAAATAATCAGGTCGTGTCTTTCAAGCCAGGGATCAGCAGAATCATAATCGCCTGAAGTAACGGCTACTTTAACGCCTATTCTCTCATATTTCTTGAAATCGTTATATTTCTCGCTGGCAAGAGCCCTAAGCGGAACAAGATAAATCGCCTTACCACCCTTTTCAATAATCGATTTAACCATGCACAACTCTGCTATCAGCGTTTTGCCGGAAGCTGTTGGAATGGCAAGAACTACGTTTTCTCCTTCCAAAACGCCTGCGTTTATTGCCTCCTCTTGCGGTGGATAAAGTCCGGTTATGCCCTCTTCGAGAATAATCTCTTTGACCGAATCTGGAATATTGAGATTTTCAATTCCTGTCGACATTTGTCCACGAACTCTATACTTTCTTTACAAAACCTGGGCTAGGTCGATAAAGAACCCCTTCATCAATAAGTTGCTCTATTGCTCTTTCGACAAAATCCTTTTCCAGCTCATGTTCTTGAGCGCTTTCCACAACTCGATCTACCGGAACTGCATCTCCTATTTCTTTCTCAAGTTCCATGATTAACCGAATTACTAAGTCCATTCTATCTCGCAAGCTTTTTGGTCTGCCAAGCATGATTGTATCGATATCGTACCGCCCCGTCTCTTTGTCGATACCTACCTGCCTGAGTGAAACATCAATGAGCCTGATAACAGCATCGGCATCCTCCACAGTTACTTCCTTTCTAAGAGCAATTCGGGCCCTTGCCTCAGCCAGCCTGATGAGTGCCTCCAGCTGTCTTGCTGTGATTGGCACTGGGGAATCCCTGTCTTCCCCTCTGGAACGCATCTCAAGATAGAACTGCTTCAATCTTTCAGCTGCCTCCTTTGATATCATCGGACGGACATTTCTCTTAGCGTAAGCAATGTATTTTCTTAAGATCTCCGGTTCGATTGGAGGTTCTGTACTGCGCAGACGATGTAAATCCAGAATGTGGTCTGAAATCCGTTTATCGAACTCCTCTTCAGGTCTGTCGGTGATGATGAAAATCAGGTCAAAACGGGAGAGTAGGGTTACTGGGAACTTGATATTCTCTGCAGCGGAACGATAAGGGTTGTACCTTCCCAGGGCAGGATTTGCTGCCGCCAAAATGGCTGTTCTTGCGTTCAGTGTGGCAACGATGCCTGCCTTGGCTATGCTAATCGTATTGTGAAGGACGAGTCCGTGACTTATGAAATTCCTCGTCGGTTCCACCGTAACATCATAAACCCAATCAGTTTTTAAGTCTCCTTGGTTTTCTACAATCTCAACGTTCTTTACCCTCAACCATCTGAGTTTTTCCATTGCTTCTATCTTATCGGCTATTTTCCTTACAGCTTCGATTTCATCTAGCGCTACTGTCTTGAGTCGGTACACTAATTCACTTATTGTTTCTTTATTATAGCCGCCTCTCTCAGCATAATCGATTGTTCCCCTTCTAGTGCCGATCAACGCAGCTGCCCTGGCTTGAGAATATCCAAGCATTTGCCTTAATTTTCTAAAATCACTTATGTTCTTAACATTATTTTCAGATTTGTTGGCTCTATTCTTGATAGTATTCAAATACCTATTTACAACCTTTATCGTTATCCCGTAATTTCCATCTATATGCTGGTTGAAGTAACCGTTATAAGGCATCCCAAGCTTCTTCAGACACGTTATTATCATCTTCCCAACATGTGAAGGCAGAACGTCGTGTCTCCTGTTGGTTCTTTCACTTCTCTCGATTAACCATTGGAGTTTTTTATTTTCTTTGAGTTCTGGAATAACAGTATCTGAAAATCTCTTTAAGCTGTCGCCGGTTATGTAGACCTTATAACGACATTTTTTTGACTTTTTCCTCGATACGTAGTATGCTTCTTTATGTATTCGAGAAAATATCCCCAAGGTTAGAAGTAAATCTTGGTAATCTTCAGCAAGTTCCCTAGAAGATGTAGAATAAGCAACTGCCTCGCTTTCAATAGCTCCATCTCCCTTGAAAGCAGCATTTAAGAACTCTATTGCCTCCATTTTACCCGCTACCAATACAGTTCTCGGAATTCTCTTTTCAGTACTTCTTTTCATCAGTTCCGGAAAATTCTTCGACATATAACTGTATAGCGATTTAGATACAATACGCAAAGTCCTGTTTACATCAGTATAGTCGATTGGGGTTATTGCGAAAGTATCCTGCATTGTAGAATTCATATCATGGATAATATCCGGATCTGTGTTACTCAGACCGATTTCCGCGCTACTACCATTATAGGAATAACCTTCGGATGCGAAGTAACCCAAAAATCTTGCAATTGGAGTCTCTAGTAACTCAGGAAGCGTAACCTCTTTTCTGCCTTTATCTACATCAGTATCTAATTTGGGCCTCCCCTCAAACTCAATTTCTCTAGCTGCTGGAACAAAGGTCTTCTTATTCACCCTATCTGCCCTTCTGATTCCGACCGCTCCATTTTCATAGACAAATACAGGATGCTCTGGAGTTACAAATATCTCCCTGCCATTTGAGTATAATATTCTCACAAACCTGTTTGGTGCCTTGTGTCTGCTAACCCTGTTAATCTTTGCCTCAAACATGTTATCAAAATCCGTGGTGAGAATTCCAAAATCTAAATCTGATGTCTGGACAATTTCACACTCTATTCCATTGGTTTTTCTATCTGGAAACTGTTTGAAAAGGCCATCTACAAAATCTCCAATTCTAGCTTTGGATCCATCCGTCAAGGTAATTTCAAAGGATGGATGATACGATTGCTGCTCCATCGCCTCATGTATTGCGACCCTGTCCTGGGGATTCATCTTATCGAATTCATCAATCGCGGCGATTCCCCTATCTGCTAGGACTAATGCTCCAGCCTCAAGAGTCATGCCGCCGGTTTCATCCCGGAGCACAGCGGCCGTGAGCCCAGCCGCCGTTGTTCCCTTCCCCGAGGTATACAGTCCTCGCGGCGCAAGACGTGCTACATACATTAAAATTTGTGATTTAGCTGTCCCAGGATCGCCCACGAGAAGAACGTTTGGTTCTCCTCGTATCTTCATGCCATCAGGAAGAACCTTCGGAACACCCGCAAACAGCTGCAAAGCAAT
>JBHLPJ010000080.1:0-6088 GCA_048939565.1 Promethearchaeota archaeon | reverse complement strand
AGCAGATCTTTCCAGCGTCATATCGCTCATCCTCCCAGAAGCGAGCTGCGATGTCCATGATTGGGTTGGTAAGAAGCTGCTCGTAGTTAGGCTTTCGAATGAAGTCGAATTGATTTGTGTTTTGGTCTTTCATCTAAATGTCCTCGAAAGATATAATACTCACAATATGGACTTACGAAAAACGAGACGTCCTATTTATGTCTTTTGCATGAAAAAGAAATGAATCTAAACTTCAAAAGAGATAGTATCTAATCTTAGAAAGGCAAAAGATTTGCTATAGTCTCCATAAGTGAACTGATGGAATCGCCGGCCCATCCGAGTATGCCCAGTATGACTGTAACCAATATTGCTATTGCCAATATTGAGAGTCCTATAATGAGCCCTTCTTCTACTAGTGGTCCAGCCCTATCATTCTTAAAGAATTCTTTCAATTTGCGGAGTAGTCTTTTCATTGATATTCCCCATCCATTTGTCTTTACCGACTTATGTGAACTACTCACCCTCGCGGGCAGAGCTTCCTGCGAGTCCTCCCAACCCATAGGGGAAACTTTCGTTTTACGTTTGGCTGTTTGTCGCAGATTACCAAGGAATTCTTGGTAGCCTGTCCACAGGGCATTTTGTGATAGGTTCTCACAAATGGTTTTCTCAGAACCACCCATCACATGATTGTGTCCGTTGATTTCACGTTGGATCTTTTACCATGAAGGTCGAAAATCTAACGGACATAATTTTGTTTAAAAAAAGAATATAAATACTCCTCTATTCCCCATCAATCCCCCAACCTTTACAAAGGGTCTCACCGTCGATGAAGCTAAACCCCAAACAGCCATCTTACAGAAGGAACATAAGAAACTCATGAGCAACCAGATAGACAATTAGATAGAGTGTCAAAGACAATACCACATACAATCCGATTTTATTCATCCTTAGCATACTCATGTTTGCATAAGTGGTCAGCACGCTAATCGCTCCAAATGTTATTAAAATGTAAAACTGATCAAAGGACAGCATCTGTGTTAGATTGTATGTCGCAATCTCGCCATGAAGGATGTTTAGCATTGAAAACCAAGGAGCCAGTGTCGTTATGATTCCAAAAATGCAAGAAGAGACTATTACCAGAAACCGTAATTTGAACTCCTGAGCACGAACGATACTTTCTCTCTGAGCGACTAGTTGTTGATTTTCCCTCAGATGAGTAACAATCGAGATTATTCGTTCCCCTGAAACATACGCATCCTTTTGTATAGATTTAACGACGATTCTCAGTAAACGCCTTGATTGAGGATTCAGTAGCGTTTTCTCTAGCATCCGACATGCTTCGACTAGAGAAAGGCCTTTTTCATACATCTTGGCCACAAATTCAGACAGTATTTGCTTCAGCGGACCGTCGTACTGTTTTATTGCCTCTCTGAATGCCTTTTCGGGACTCATCTTCCTCAATAGTTTCTCTCCGAAAATTGCTAGGAAGTTGCCCAGTTCCGATATCTCCATTTTCGAGTACTTATCTGAAGGCTTGGTAGTATTATTTCTCAATATCATCATCCTCCCAGCAATCTTGTTTTGGTTTTCAACAGCATCTTGTTCAATATTACCAGAAGCATTACTTGGACCGGAATTAGTGAAAACATAACTATAGAGCCGCCAAACCCCCACATAACAAGCCCCAAGCCTGCTATGATTGGAAAAAAGATTCCAATGCCGATAAGTATCATAATTCTGCTCTCTACTTGCATCGTAAACTTATCGTATTCTGACCGAATCTCCCATTGAGAATGGCTGGATAATTGCTTCAGCAGTTTGCTTGAGACATTCTTGGTCGCAATAAATGTGAGTAAATAGTCTCTTAACAGTTTAGAAGGTTGAGAAAGCGCAAATTCTGAAATCAGTTGCTCTGGAGGCACTCCATGATTTATTTGATATATCATTTCTTTGAATCGCGAAGATACATATGGATAGTTGCCCTCAGCTACGAATCGAATAGCATCAAAGATCGATCCGGTAGTACTGACAGTCATGAGAAACTCTTCTATGATCAATTCCGAATATTTTGCAATTGTGAGTTGTTCTTCCCGATATTTTTTGGGAAGGAGACTCAAAACATAATTGTACCCTAAGAAGAATGCAAAAGGTGTCAAAGACAACGCAACAATCCAGTTAAAATACCCTATAGCGGGTATTATTACAGTGGCAATCAAAAATCCCATGCCAATGGCTCCTGAGGATATTTCTCCCGGAGTCAATCCTACTTCTCTATGGTAATACTTGGTAGGAGTGTCCAATCTATCTGGAGCTAGACGTTTTCCGAGGGTTTTTGTTGGCTCAAAAGATGCGAAGAACTTACATAGCCTAATGAATCTCTTCACGATTCTTCCTCCTCGATTTTTTCTAAGATCAGCTTTTTCAAGAAGGTCCAGTTAATTTCACCGTGTTCCTGCAGACCCTGTCTTAAAGAATATAGGTAATTGAAAATCTGTACATTCTCATCGACAGTGAAAATGTTCTTCTCTCTCATGGCTCTGAATATTTCAGAATATGTATTGATTTCTCGGGTAAAATCGTCCAAACTGATGTTTTCATACTGTCTTATTTTCTCCAAGGTTGGTGTTTCAAACAATCTTGTTTTCAGCTCGACAGTATCTAAAGCCGGATTCCAACGGTATACGTCTACTAGCTCTATTTCTGGGGCTTCTGAGAAATTGGTATTTCTGAGAGCATTAATTTCGCAAACGCGAACCAACCTACGCCTCGGCTCCCCGACAGATGTAAATCTCTTAACATGGAGTAGCAAATCAAGCTCGCTGAAACAGACAGGGGGGATTTTATGATGAACGTTCCATCTGATCAATAAATCCTCTGGTGACATGGCATGACATGTCTGAAGCCCGGTAAGACCCGTAGAGATTGCACGAAACATGGCAACAGAATCTTCTGGCGTCTGAATTTCTGAGATGAGTACCCAATCTGGGGATCGATGTAACAATTTTGTTATCTCTCTTACTTTGCCGTCAGGGTTGTCTTCTCCCTCAAATGGTTTTACCTGAAAACGTACTTGGTGTTTACCATAATCTGTCTGTGATATGCTTTCTATAACATCTTCCACCGTTATTTTTCGCCAAGAAGATGGAGTGAGCATGTCAATTGCGTTTATTAGGGTAGTTTTGCCCGATCCGGGTCTACCTAGTATCGTCATATTTCTTTTTCTTATAAGGCAAAAATACAAGTAGGAGGCTACTTCTTCTGTCAGTGTAGAGTTGGCTATGAGTTCAGATAATGTAAAATGCCTTTTCCTGAGTTTTCGTATATCCAGATGAAAACCATCTGCAGCGAGGGGATCTATATCTACAGAGGCACGGATGTGAAAAAGTTTTGAAACAATTTCTGTCTTAAGTGATGGGCTAAGCTCATCAAGTCTTAGCCCGCTTTTGGCTCGAAAATGCGTGACAAGCCTCTTTCTGTCCTCTTCTGATAAATAAATCGAAGTATTACACCTTCCCCACTTTCGATGATCTAGATAGACCGCAGAGTTGAGCGTATCAACATAGAACTCTTCTATTTTGTCGTCAAGAAGAAAGGGCATAATCGTGCCCAGTCCTATTACCTCAAAACAACCTAGCAGAGCTAATTCTTTGGCAAAGTCATCCGGGATTTCAGGATACTTTTCACTTAAGAAACGCATCGCTTCCTGTTTCTTGAGACTTATCAGCATGTCAATATCTAAGAACTCATCTTCGAAGAGCATAGAAGTTGATACATCTCTGAGGCCCCTTATCAGATCTAAGAAGATTCCTTGAAACTTTGGCTTCCCTACTATTGAATCCACCAAATAGTGCAGTTCAACAGGATTATTCTCTGATTCACATATTGTTATTGTAAATGGTCTAACCCTGTATTGGTCGACAACAAGCCCTTTGCTGACAAATCTCTCTGCTACTTTGGATCTTTTTCTAGGAATATACTTCGGGGTTAGGAACAGCCCATAGATCGTCTTTCTTTCTGCTCTTCTCAAGGAGGGATCTAATCTCAGGTATTTTTGAATCAATTCTGTCTTTTCTAACACTTTCTTGATTTTTTCTAGGAATTTAGCATATTTTACATAGCAACGCTCACATTTCTTTTTGGAAAGGGCATAATTCAGATTGATTTCCCATACCAGTTCCGTATGTGCCTTCATGGGATCTTGATATATCAATCCGTCTTCATCTGTTCCGATAAGATTGTTGAGAAAGAATCTTCTATTTTCATAACAAGAGTTTGATTCTGGACACTCTTTTGAAATCACATCTTCCTTGGAAATACGCATGGAGGATATTCTCTGAGCCGCAGATGCAATCTCTTTTAATAACCTTACCTGATTTGAAGAGAGTATATTGAGGTATGAATCCTTTTCAAAAACAATCTCATCAATGTCTTCTGATGCTTCCGCCAGAGACTGAATACAATGTATGGTACATGGAACGCAATCTCTGAGATCTGCACTATTTGCACATTCTTGACCTGCTCCGTCATGACAAGTGAAGAACAGTCTGTGCAGTTCTTTGTCCCTTGCTTCTTGCTCGTTGCTGGTTTTCTCAAATCTTTTTTTGCATGGTAAACGTGATACTGATATCTAAATCCCCTGTGTTAGAATCCTTAGAGTTATTATAAAAAGTCAACTTTCGTTGAGTGCAATTCTAAAAATGACTAGAATCAGTATAATTGCAGATGCTTCCGCACTTCACTATACGTTACCAGCTTGATGTCTCTCTTGTTCGCATAGCTTCGTGCATGAGAACTAAAACTGGGTCCTACAACTATCCCTTGCTGCAAACCAGCCTTGCTTATGGCACGATCGAGTCTTAGCAATACATTCACGCCCACCGTTCTTTTCCAATCCTTTACTACGACACCGTGCAGCATGTCTTCTCGTTCCTGTATCAATAAATCAATGCTGTATTTGCTCTTCAGGATTTCATCTTCTTTGACCTTATACCCTTGTGTTTCGAAAAACTCGACAGCTAGTTCTTTTAAAGATCGCTTTTGCATTTATTGCTCACTCTTGTTATAGTGCGAAATCTTTGCTTATTAATTTAGTCTTCTGTCAAACTCAAGACATATGCTTTATATTGATCAAAAATAGTAATGACCGGACAATAGTATTGAACTGAGAGGCAAAGCAAAAAGAACCAGCCAAGTGCTTTATTCCTTCTTTTCAAGAATCTGAGGAACATATTCACCAATAATATCGAACAGTGAATCAACCTTCTTCTCTATTTCTTCCATTTTATCCGTCATCGTTTCGAATACTCTTAGTGAATTCTCCAAATTCTCAATCCTTGTTAGCAGTGAATTATTCTGATTAACCAGCGGGTTCTCACTAAGGTCCTTGGAGTTTAGCAGTTCAACTGTTTGTGTTTGTAGTTTTTCAGACGACTCATCGTATATTGCCTGGGGACTTGTCAAACCTGTTTTTGCAAGAGCCCTGTCAATCCTGTCGTTTGAGAATCCAATGTTCTGAAGCGCCCTCTTAAGACTATGCTTGCCCATACCGTTTCGCAGCATAATTTCGACCATCTCTTCCAAGCTCTTTTTGACAGCCATCTATTCCATCTCCTTCAATCGTAATTTTGCTTCGATACGAGCTATCGTCTTTGCATACCTACGCAGGAGTTCTGTGTCCGCTTTTGTTGCCATCTTGGTCTTCATAGTGCCAATCTCGTTCTTGTTCAGCGTATTTATCTCCTTGACTGATAATACAATATTCTTGAGAAATGTAATTTCCTCAATCAAAATCTCAATCTTCAGATGGAGCGTGTTTATCCTTTCCTCAAGCTTTGAGATCTTTTCCTGCGTCTTCTGTTTGAGGTCATCATCATCCTCAATATTGATTCCTGCAGTGTATCTCGTTTCAAAATCCTCTTGACTCATACGCTTGAAACCCAATATTGATGTATTTCACCGCAGCTTATATACACCGCTTTAGCTCTCGTGCAAAATACTTTGACCATCTTCTAGGAATACACGCTTTTGGTAGTCCTCGCTAATGATTGTATTGGCAATTCTCATAGTTGCAAGAGCTGCAGGGCTAGATTCTGAACATTCTACATAAAAG
>JBHLPJ010000079.1:0-6113 GCA_048939565.1 Promethearchaeota archaeon | reverse complement strand
GTCTTTCGCTGTTATTCGAACCGGTTTGTCGAGTTTTGTAGGTGAATTAGGGATTGGTGTCAATAAAAAAGCAAGAGCCGTTGAGGAATTCTTGGAAACAGAAAAGATTTTTGGAACACTACACATTGCTTTTGGCAACAACGAAGACTACCCGGGTGGAAAAAACACGAGTGCAAATCACATGGATTTCCTTGTGTCAAAACCATCTGTTACCATAACATATGAAAGCGGAGAAGAAATCGAAATAATGAAGGATGGAAAGTTTCTTGATTTTCCCTAAATCAGAAAAAAAGAATAGGGGTTGATTTGGGGGCTCTGAGAGCAATTAACACCAACTTTTCCCCGAGACCTAGCGAGTAACCTCATGAGATAGCGGAGATCCACATGTTGGACAGAACTCTGCACCAGGTGGTACATTTGCGCCACATTCTGGACAGTTTTGCTCTCCTTTTGAGGGCTTAGATGGCTTGGGAGCTTTTGTTGGTGGAGGCATTCCTGATTTGCGTGCCTTTAGATCATGATACAAAACTGTAGCAGCGACTATCCAGAAGGGAGTTATGAAAGCAGTGATTATCGCAGAGATTATTCCCGAAATTATGCTTACTATGAAAGCATCTGTGATTATTCCTGCTAGGCCAACTACAAACACATAAGCGATTGCACTCGTAATGGCTGAAGTCACCCCGATTATTATGCCTGCTACTATGACAACTCCGAACGTTTTCCACCAGTTTCCTTCAACATAATGCTTGCTTCTTCCAAGAGAAGATACTGCCGTTTGATCTTCCAGTATAACGCACTGAGAAGACAGAAGGAACCAGACGAAGAATAGTATTCCAGGAATTATCAGAAGAATGAAACCAACGATTATAGCAAGGCCAAAGAGAATTGCAGAACCCAGCAAGGACAAGAAGCGAGCAGAGGCGTGACCGAAACTATCTGAAAGGTCTGCTTCGCGTCCTAAGAATTTATCGGAGGTAAATTTGACTATTGTTCCACCCGCAACTATCATGAAGAATATGTAGATTATTGCAAGCGTCAATCCCGTTGTCAACAATACAGGGAAGTATTGAGTCAACCAAGCAATGATTTGCTCAGGAGTAGTGGGAAAAGGTGGAATAGTGGGCAGAACGAAATAGTCCATTGTTGTTGTAATAAGGGATTCTATGATGTTAAGGAGGATAAATGGAATAGCGAGATACAGCAAGTTACCTATGTATATGTCAAATGACCGACTGAAGATTTCTCCAAAGCTCATCGGCTTTGCTTCGGACTCGTTTACTCTATGCTTGGGCATTTTTCTTTTCCCTCCGCAGATTCATCCCGATTTTTTGATTAATGAATGTGGTTAAGTTACTTAAAAAATGTCGCCAGAATAATGTCGTTATTCAATTCTATCCTTATTCGAATAGGACGGGTGCCAAGTACTTCTTCAGCATAACATGTCCTATACTCTGCAACTATTCTTTGCAGCCAATACGAGTTACTTCGATTATTGAAATTTCCTTAAATGACAACCTGGGGACGAACTTAATGACTACTTCTTAGGTCTGAATTTAATGAACCTCTCTTCCTGATATTTTTCCAGATATCCTTTTGTGACTAATTCGTTAAGCAGTTCGCTTGCCCTGCTTCTGGATACCTCTATCTCATTCGCCAACCTTCTGGCAGTTACCCCTGCTGAATCCGCATCGTAAGCCTCTTTTACAGCCTCCAATGTCCGACGTAAAGCCCAAGATAGTCCAGAATATCTATCCGACAACTGGTTGGAAGAAGCAGCAAACAGCTCCTCAATAGGAGTTCGAGATTCCTTGTAGCTTGTACTTAGCATATTTTGAAAGGCTTTGAAGTTTTCGGATATAGTTTTTTGTAGAGCTTCCAGCTGACTAAAAATAGATTTAATCATACTCTTGAGGTTTTTGAGTTCGGACGCTATTTCCTCTTGTAAGTCTGAGCTAGTGTGTTGATTCATGTTGATTCTTCCTAAATGGAAGTAAAAGATGCAAGTTTAAATTCTTTTGGGTGGGAAAGCACAATATTTATAAGCAAATTAACATTATTTATTGTCGGGTAGTGTTGACTGATGTCGGTTTATGATAGCTCTATGAGGAGGATATAATAGACTGGCTGCCTCGAAATCTTATACTGAAAAATACTCCCCGCTGTCCGTTTGTCCAGAATGTGGTTCTCAGGAGATCATAAACGATTCTGTAAGGGGAGAGGTGATCTGCAAATCTTGTGGGCTTGTAATATCAGAGCATATGATCGATTATAGGGATAGTGGCTTCATCGATAAGGAGGAAGAGAAAAGAATTCACCGTGGCCTTCCCACTACACATATGCTGCCAGATAAGGGTTTGGCTACGGTAATTAGTAGAAGAGAACGGGACATTCATGATCGTGGTTTTTCACCTCTAAAGTATCAAAGCATGGTCAGAATCAGAAGACTAGACGGCAGAATGACTTGGAGAAAAAGAAATCT
Organism: Promethearchaeota archaeon; assembly: GCA_048939565.1. Lineage (GTDB taxonomy): Archaea > Asgardarchaeota > Odinarchaeia > Odinarchaeales > JBHLKK01 > JBHLKK01. Next base: position 3,631 of record JBHLPJ010000079.1, on the reverse strand, counting down.
TGCAATAGCTTCCACTGAAATAAGGAGATTAAGAGGACAACTTAACCTACCCAAGATGGTGGAAGAGACTGCAGCAGTCTTCTATCGGAAAGTCTTAAAGAAAGGTCTTCTAAGAGGGCAAAGCATTAGGGCAATGGCAACTGCAGCATTATATGCTGCATGCAGGCTAGTTGAAGTGCCCAGAACCTTTGAGGAAATATTGAGCAAATCTTCAGCCAGGAAGACGGTGGTTAGTCGTTGCTACCGAATACTTGTCCTTGCGCTGAAATTGCGTTTTCCCCCACCGAACCCTACTTTGCTTGTGCCTCAATTTGCCAACAAACTCAATCTTACTGGAAAAACAGAGAGTATAATCGAAAAAAAAGCGGTTTCAATACTCAAAGATCTCATCAGAAAAAAGAGAGTTGCTGGAAAAGATCCAAGGGGATTGGTCGCTGCCACTCTATACATTGCATGCCAAGAATCTGGTTTGGCAAAATCCCAGAGCTTCATATCAAAAGTTGTCGGAATCACCGAAGTAACGCTTAGAACCAGGTACCGCGAAATAAGGAGAATAATGGAAGATCAATAGATCTATTTTTTCCCTTCTTTCATTTCTTTGCGAATTTTAGAACAGTTTTTCAAAGCTTTTATTTCATAGAGGCAACTAACTTAGAACGCAAGAATTAGAACCCAAGAAGCATGAAGTGGCTCCGATGAATAAGGATCGACTAGTTATCGTCTGGGACAATAAGCTCTCTAGTGCAAAGAAGGATGCATTAAGGTGGTACTGCAAAAACCAAGGCCTGATATCTGCCGAAACCAAGGTAAGAGACGTTTTTGAAGCTAATCGAGAGATCGAGAAGATGGCAGACCAGTGGAAAGTGAACCAGTTTCTTATAATCGGGAATGCCGAGGAATTCCCCTCATTAAAATACATGTTTCACGGCAAAACATGTTATACCGACATAATCTATCAAGATCTGGGAGGGAACGGTAACATTACACTGACCGTAGGAAGAGTCTTTGGAAATAAGGAAACGATTCTTTCACATTTAATATGTAAATATGGAGATTCAAATCTTGCATTGGTTTTTGACACAACGCCAAAGACTTCTGAACTGCCTGTAAAGGCACTTATCGATCTAGGCTTCAAGGTGGAACTATTCGATAGCTTTAGTGAGAGCAGGATTCCTTGGTTTGAAGATGCTGAAATGATTCTGCAGTATAGCGACGGGACCATTCTTGATAGAGTCCATGGAGATAATAACAGTTGGTTTGGCGGGAATCCCCCTGCCAAATTGCTTTCATGGAGGGATTTGAAAAAAATCAAGTTTAGGCACTATCCCTTTGTCTTTTCAGAAGCCTGTAATACAGCGAATTTTGGATTGCTGGTAAGGGAAATGCTAAAAGCAGGGGGGATCTATTTGGGAGCAATCGGTCCAACATATAACAATCCAAGAGTCTATAAGAATTGGACGACTTGCCACTATTGTGATGGTTATAAATACGGTGTGTTGGATTCGCTTGGTTCGTGTGATACTATCGGGGAGGTCAAAATCAAGGTTGATAAAGAGCTTTTTGATACATTAAATGAGAAACAGCAAAAAATGATTTTTGATCTCGAAGAAGGTAAAACAAAAAGAATCAATGATTTTGAGGTCTTGTCAACTATTCAATTTATGATGTTCGGTAACCCTCAAAGACCAGTAACTGTTGGAAGGTACCCTTCTTTCAAAATAAAGGAGATTCCTGTGACGGACGTTACAAAATATGGTATATACAGCAAAGAAGACACTACATTCTTTAAATTGTATCAACGCGGGCGTTATGCGGTAGAGGGAGGAAATTTTGAAGACTCGTAGAGAGCAAATACTGCAGATACTACGTGAAACAAGAGGATGGGTGAGGGTTAAAGAGATTTGCTCAAAACTTGGAATTTTAGATGAACAGGGAGTTTACAATGACTTGAAGCATATAGCCAGAACTGTTTCAACTCAGACGAACAGAAAACAGTTTATTTCAATGTTGTCCCCTCGCTGCATAAATTGTGGTTACGAATTTAGAAAGGTTAAAGAGCCGCGCTGTCCCAGCAAGTGTCCTAAGTGTAAATCTGAAAGGATAGATCCCCCAGCTTTTAGAATGACGATCACCAAGAAAGCAAAAAGGGGTTACCGTTAAAGTTCTAGTGGGGGTCCAAATTTCCTAGGAACATATCTTATCAAATCTGGATGAGACTTCAGCCCCGCCTCCATAGCTCTTCTCGTATAGCCTAGTACTAACGGCATAAGATCAAGACCTCTAATGCGATGGAGTCCTCCGGCAAGAACCGCTCTTTCGTTAAAAGCGGAAACTTTGTCACTTATGACATTTGGACCCGCTATCAGTATGGGAGGGGGGTCAGCAATGTGTGAACCCAGTTGACTAGAAGTCGAATGATCAGAGGTAATGATTATGTGAGCTTTTTCGGATTCTACCACATCTTCAATTAACGGTTTGAGTGTTGCATCTATCTTTTCTATCATTTTTACTTTCATTTCAGGCTTCTTGTCGTGACTTGCTACGTCACATGCCTTGATATGGACGAAGACGAATTCATATTCATTTAAGGCACTAATGGCATTCTGAATTTTTGCGACAATATTGCTGTCAAAATATCCAGTGATGCCTTCCACTTTTAGGATAGGCATTCCTAGTAATCTAGCAACGCCTCTGTATAGAGGTAGAGCAGCAATACAGGCAGCTTTCATCCCCCATCGTTCTTCAAAAGATTGTATTTTCATCTGGGAGCCTGCGCCTCTAAATAGAATCATGTTTGCAGGCAATTTCCCTTCTTTCTTTCTTCTTTGATTCACCTCATGTTCAGTTAGTATTTCAAAAGCCCTTTGGAGGAATATGTTTAGTATTTCTGCAGTCCTCTTCGCATCAGCGTAATCTTCAGCCGAGGTTAGTGGTTGAACCTTGGGCACATAAACCCCAGTTTGGTGGGGATCAGAATCCGTTATATGAGGAGATAGGGCTTTCCCCTTTAAAACAAGAATTCCTCTGTGTTCGGATGTAGCTGTGAAATGTATTTGGACACCTTGAATGCTTCTAATTGAATCATTCAGCGCTTTTTCAAGCTCAAGATTATCCGGACTAAGCCTCCTTCCAGCACGTCGATCCGTCACTAAAATGATTTTCTTACCATTCCTTGTCTTTGGCTCCACCGTTGTAAAATTAGTCCTGAAGATGACGGTGTTTTCCTCTATCTCTAAACCAAATCCGAGGGCCTCAATCGGTCCTCTGCCGGGGTGTTCATGCTTAACATCATAACCGAAGATAGCTAAATGGCCGATTTCACTTCCAGCGGGAATGCCAGGACCTACAGGATCTATAAGACCGGTTATGCCAATCTCTGCAAGTTTATCAAGATTAGGAGTTTTTGCGACTTCCAATGGGGTCTTTTCGCCCAGCACTCTGATAGACTGGTCACCCATGCCATCGCAAATAATTAGTACAGCCCTGTTTCCCTTCATAATGACCACGTTCTCTTGCTTTATATGAAGAATAATGGTTGATTAATTAGAACATTTATAAAAAGCTTATAAGTCTGCAAAATCGGGTAAATCTTTTGAGAAAAGGGAGAAGTTTTAATGGGATTATTTGTTGC
>JBHLPJ010000078.1:0-6234 GCA_048939565.1 Promethearchaeota archaeon | reverse complement strand
AAGCATTTTCGAATGCTAAGAACTCAGTTTGTAGCGGAAAATATTTCTATCAAGACGACCTATTATATCATAACTACTAATTGAGTTTTTAGAATCCTGGGACGATGGAAAGAATGGATTTAGAGAATAACGAAGTTAAAATTCTAAAAGACCAACTCAAAGATAAGGAATCAGCAATATGGAACTTGCAGGCAAGACTTGGCGAAATAGAGACTGCCATAAGAACGCTAAAAGCAGAAGTCAAAATGAAAGATGAACAATTGGAGAAATCTAGTGATAAAAACTCAAAGCTTCAAAAGCAGCTGGCATCTATGGAAGAATTCTGCGACAAACTGCAATCACACGCTGTCAAAGCTGTTTCTGGATTAGCCCAGGCGAAGAGAGACCTAAAAGATCTGATAAGAGAAAAGGGGAATCCTAAGTATAGAATTCTTTTGTTTGTTAATGAATCGGAGCAAATAGGAAGAGAGGAACTTGCAAGAAAATTGGATATTGAAGAGACCACCTTGGATCGCACTCTTCAAATATTGAAGGGGGAAGGACTGATAAAGATTGGAATCGACAAGATAATGAGTTCCACCGCAAGCAGTCTTAGGGAGCCTCCGATTGAACAATGGGGAAATCTGGCAACAGAAATGCTCTTTGACAGACTCACAGAGTTCTGCAGGGAGAGCGAGAAACCCGAACTAGTAGCAAGCGCAATCGAACGAGTAGCAGACATTGTTGAAGAACGTCTGAAAACATATTCGCCGCTCATCTACCAGATGCGAAAAGAAGTAGAAAGATGGAAAAATAGAATGGGTGATAAAGAGGAGCTTGAGAATTATATACCTGATTGGAGAAGGAGAGCTCTAAAAACAGAGATTTAATTCCTTTAAACAACAACCGGTAGAGAGGCCTGAGCAATTTCCTTCTTCTTGCCTGTCTCGAGCCTTACTTCATTTACTGTCACGTCAACTATGGCAGGTATGTTTCTTTTGAGGTCACGACGCATCATACTCTGCCAAGTTTCGTTTTTCAGAGTCTTGTAATCCGTAGATGGAAAAATGACGTCAACATTTACAATACACATTTCCCGTTCTTTATCTTGGGATTCAATATTCTGGTTCACGCTCAAAGAAGAAGGAATGCCTGTCCAAAGTATATTGGTTTCATTTCCCGATCTCTTAATCTTGACTATCTCGATTGCCTTCAGTACGTCCAATACATCATATATTCGCCTTTTCTTTGTTAAGGGAATGCCAATACTCTTGGCAATCTCTAACGGCGATTTTGGCTCTTCCTGCGATTTCAAGTAAGATATGACCTTCTTTGACAGTTCCCATAGTTTCATCTAACTTCCTCCCAAGACAAGAAAACTTAGCTAGCTGCAATTACGATCGAGGTATAATTAAGAGGTGATAAACAGATATAAATACCTTACGAACCGAATAAAACCCTGATTCAAGACCAGCGATGAACTTATCCCTATTCTTGAGTACATAATATCGTTCTTATTTCTTTCTGCTATGTATTCTTGCAATGGTTCCTTTGGTCAGCGTTGTGAAAGCTTCATCAACTTTTTGACCTGTTTTTGCGCTAGTCTCCAAGTATAATGAGCCGATAGATTTTGCCATTCCTTCAGCATCTTCTTTGCGAACATCTCTAAGGTCTTCAAGATCCACCTTATTGCCAACTATCACAGTTGAGACAGGGCTCTCAACAAATCGTTTTAGTTCATCAACCCAATTCCCCAAGTTTTGGAAGGTCTGAGCTCGAGTTAGATCAAAAACTATAAATGCTGCGCTTGCCCCCCTGTAAAAAACATTACGAAAGGACTTAAACCTCTCTTGACCGGCAATATCCCAAATGGATAGGACAGCTTTCTCATTATTTACTTCAACATCTTTGGATAATATGTCAACACCAATTGTCATCTTGTAGTCACTTCTGAACTTCCCCTTGACAAAACGTGTCACTAATGTTGTTTTGCCGACTGCAGCATCTCCTAAGAGCAACATTTTGAAGTGATAGGTGGCGGTGGTCAACTTGAGGTCTCCTTTTGCGATTATTGACATATCTTCATAGGACAATCATTATATTTTTATCTTTCTCAAACATAGTTACTGTTATAGTATGTACGGTGTTCACAGATGAGAAAAAACTATACTATATCGAAACATGCTCTTTCGAGTCTAGTAGAGGGGATTGACCATGCCTTGATAATCAGATTGCTTAGAAAATGGGGGTTTGGAGCGAAATCCGGATCCCGGAAAAAGAGCAATGTTAAGCTGATTCAGAGTTATGTCGGGAAATCTATTTCAAATGAACAGCTCGAAGATCTATGGATATTAAGAGAACAGCATATAACCTTCAAGAAACTGGGATGGAGGCTTTTCAAGCTTGATAATAAAATAAGAAAAGCATCTCCCAAGACGCTAGAAGGGAGGTTAAATACTATTCTCAGAAAGGAAGGACTTATAAAATCTGTACAATGTAGGGCATACAATCTTGGCAAGAGAAATCTCCAGTATGTTAGTTTTGCTTTTGGGGAGAGAGATGGAGTCTTTGAATCGTGGAAGAGTGAATTCCAAATATACCGGCCTATATGGAAAATCAGATGCATACTAGATTACGATCATAACGTTCTTAGGATAAATGCAAAGGAGGACGACTTCGAAGCTATCTTGAATATATTGGGGAAGGCTTTGAGAAGTCATCCAAAGAGCATCAAGCTACCCCCCTATATCCTAAAAGAATTGACAGAACAAGATCGCGTGACCAGGATTGTGTTGTTCTCTTCAACGGAGGTGAGTGGTACAAAGGGCGTGGGCAGAATAGCGCTGGAAGGCGACGATGTTATGAGGGGAGTGGAAGAGCTTCGTGCAAGGCAAGAAATAGATCTAAGCAAGCTTGGAGTATTGTTCGAAGTAGAGACGAAATCAATAAGAGCGAATGTCGAGGGGATTATCTGGGCAAAAGATGAAGAAGAGATTAGTCATTTCTTAGAGAAAGTTGCAAAAACGGGCTGATTCGGATCGGTGCTCTGAAGGATTTTGCGAATATTTGTTTTCCAAGATTTCAAAACTGCGGAATTCTAGAGGAATTATCAATTTTTTTAGATACGAAATACAGAAATCTATATTAATTAGAATGATGCATATACGGAAGAGCAATTGTAATTGTTAGAGGATAAATCCTCCAATTCCAAAAGGGTAGGCGGGTTAATTTGGAGTGGAGAGCTTTCTGGAGAAGATTTTGGAAGAATTGGTATAAGAGCAAAGTGAGGAGTTGGGGTGGCAGCAAGGGATTAATCATCCCGTCAGTTATAAGAATTCCGCGAGGACCAGTACTGATTCAAGGAGAAGGGCATGTACTGAAAGTCATTCACTTAGCCATTCCCCTGACCGAATTCATTGGTTTTGTGAGGGGAAGGCTGGAGAATGGCTCAGATCATAATTCCGGTCTAGACTCGTCAGATGAAGAGATTGAACATCGACTATCGGAAGTACTATTGGCTGTTCGAGCTCTACAGCAACGTTCCTCAAAGGAGTTTTCTGAAATCATTAAGGATACAGAAGACGTACGTAATCTTTTCTCGAGCATGGCCAGCTCCATTGAGGCGCATCTGAAGCTGTTTAGCGAAAGTGATACTGTATTTGGCAAGACATTCCACTGGCAAAGACTCATGGATGAGATACAAAACGCCCTAAGTATCTTAGAAAGCCTGTACGGAAAGGTCGAGTACGCACAGTAAGTCGAAAAGTTAACTCTTCATTGTTAAGTTAATCACTTTAGAATATATTAATTTCTTGTTGATTATTATATACGAACGCTAAATATTTAAGAGGAATTGCTATTCTTTTTAATAACATAGAAATAGGAGGGTGGGGAAGTGTTCCCACGCACTGGAGCTCCCTGGTAAATCAGCAAGATAGTCAATTGGGTGTAAGGATATGTTGTCAATAACTGGCACTATCAGTCAAATAATTCAGGAGTTTGATGGATTAGTGCAAATCACCAAATCCGGAACGGATTGGTTAGAAACAAGAATTCGGACAGACGACCCTAGAAAGAGAATTCAGGTATTAGTTGCTATGGCGAAAGAACTTGAAAAACAATACTATAGACCAGTACACGTCTATAGTAATCATGATCATCACATGATCGTGATGAAATAAATCATGCTTACCGCCTACCTTTTTTTTATTTTTTTAGGAAACGATTTCGGAAGAGTCGAGAGCGTCTTTGAACATCCTCTGCGACCAAAGCCATACCTTGTCATTTTCATCGAATAGCATTTTTCCTTGAGGATCATTCAGGGGAATTGCACTGTGCACAAAATTCTGTCGAGTTCTATAGCAGAGACGCAGATCCGTAACCTCTTCTAAGCCTTCTATGTATTCCCTCAAGATATAGTCCAGATTGGTCAGACTTCCTTTAGGAAGGCTACAAAAAGCAGCAAGACTATTACTCCCGCCAGAATCTTTAAGGTAATAGATGAACACTCTTGGTAATTCTAAAATGCAGGATTCAATGGTTTTGAGGAAATGTATGTCACCTTTACATTGGAGATATACCGTTTCATCTAGACCAACATTGACAAGGTGTATGTATGGAGAAAAAACATCTAGTCTTCTCAATCGTTCGCGACGCTCATAAGATTGAGATATACTGAGACCAAGCTCTTCTGATAGTTGTCGTATCGGCTTGTTCGCATTGAGGTTTAGCAGATTTAGGAGTTTTAGATCTATCAGATCGAAATCAATCTTATCTTTGGTTTCAGAATGTTCATCCACTGATGTCGTATCTCCGGTTACATAAACCGAGTATAAACCCTCTCTGAGTACTCTTCTTACCCATAAAGCCCAATTTTCCCACCCGATATTCCACTCTTTTCTCTCAAAATCGTAGTTGGACTTGATTGCAAATGATCCTCTAAGATTCGCTACCTCCCAGAGCTCACCCCTTATCCCGGATCTCTTCAGAAATCTTGTGAGCATTTGCACAGCACCGCTCGGTAATGAGAAGGAATAGGTATTTAGTATAGATCCGGCCCTTAGTTCTTGGATGATTTTCATATACGGAAGAAGAGGAAGTTTTTCATTTGTAATCAGAATAAGATTTGTAAGTCCAATCTTTCCGTAATCTATACGAGCGTTAACAGTTAGATAGCATCTCTGATGAAGACGTTTAAGGTGGGTGGCAACAGTGTTTCTTGAGAGTCTCAATTGCTTTGCGAGTTTCTTTATCGTAATAAGTGGATTATGATCCATTGCAGACAATATATCGATATCAGTTTTATCAAGAAACATCTGCTGAGTTGATAGAGCAAACAAATCCATATACTGAACGGTTTCCTGAACACTAAGAGGGTATTTGTACATATCGAATTTTGAAACCCGTTCTATCAGATTAGGAAGGAAAGATCCATCAGTAATATTATCATACCATAGCAGATCAAAAACTGAGCAATATGCCGTTCCGTCTTCAAACTGGACGGTGACTTTTGATTGATCAGTAGGAGAGGAGTTCGTCCTCTTGCACCATTCATCAAGTGTTTCGATTTTTTCCTCACCCGTTAATATCTTGTATAGAAAGAGATGCGTAAGATCCTCGCGAATTTGAGAAGGTAGCATCTCTGGCAGGAAATGCTTGAAAATCGTGCTTAATCTCGACTTCTTGTCTAGATTAGTAAGATTATCAGGATCGATGGGGTTGAGTAGATCCTTTATCTTCAAGAAGGACTTAATCTCTTCTATTTCCGCTTTTATCTCTTCAGTGTTGGGAATGATTGCTACTGTCATTTTAGCTCATACAGGTGACCATTTTTTCTGACTATTTTTGTGCATTTTTTCGGTATTAAGTTTTTCGGTTTCGACGGTGCGGGCTTTTCTTCCCAGTAAATGATAGGGAATTAAGGCCATAACAAGGCTATTTCTTCTGAATAAGTCTTTGGCAACGTTCCAGTGCAAAAAATGTTTTTTATCGCCCTTGAAATTATGTTCAAGGTTTTCTGGAGCTTTTTTTCATCTTGAATAACAACGGAACAAATGACCTTCGAGCATTTAAATAACGATTCGGATAATCTTTACTTACAGTTGACCGAAAGTATTGGACTAACATGGAGGGAAAGTGGCCTTGTCCGACAGGTCTGAACCCAAGGAATTATTCAATATGGTGATCGAATACCTGAAAGAAATCGTTGCTTCGAATAAAATGGGAAGCTCAGCTAAAGAACTTTCTGATAAATTG
>JBHLPJ010000077.1:0-6235 GCA_048939565.1 Promethearchaeota archaeon | reverse complement strand
TAAGCGTTGAACAACAAGATAAAGATTTTGTAGAATGAATTAGAACATATGTTCTAAATGATTAACCAAAAGGAAATATATGTGTAACTCATCTAGTATAGAAGATTAGGGATCTCTATGTCTGAATTCCTGCAGAAACTATGGGAAAGGTCAAAAAATAACAAGAGTCGCATAGTTCTGGCTCTTGACCTATCAACGAAGTTGACAGCGGCGAATGAATCAGATAAGGAAAAATCGTGTGAAGAACTGGTAGAAGCAGCCTTGAGAGTGATTTACGAAACCAGGGATCACATCGCAGCAATAAAGATCAACAGACAACTTATCCTACCCCTTGGATTGTTCGATCGTCTCCAAAAGATTATCAAAGTCGCAAAATCCTTCAAGCTTCCGCTCATAGTTGACTGCAAAATAAATGATGTTGGACATACAAATCTTTGGATTGCTCAACATTATTTTGATGCGGGATTTGATGCTGTAATCGCTAATCCGTTTGTGGGTTGGAAAGGAGGACTCGACAGCGTTTTTGAACTGGCCCATGGAAAAGGGAGAGGTGTGATACTTCTTGTCTATATGTCGCATCCTGCTTCCGTAGAGGGGTATGGTCAAAGCATATATGATCCATACTCGGGTCAGAAGATCCCTCAATATTTGGCTTTTGCAGAGAAAGCTGTTAGATGGAAGGCAGACGGAGTAGTCTGTGGGGCCACCTTTCCAGATAAAATCCGAGATGTCTATAATGTTTTGGATCTCGATATTCCGATTTTCTCCCCAGGCATTGGAACTCAAGGAGGTGTCATAAAGGATGCATTCAATGCGGGGACCAGCTTTGCAATTATGGGTCGTTCGATATATCAAGCGGAGAAGCCAAGACAGGCAGTGTTATCATTCAAGGAATCGATTAACCAATTTTTAAAAGACCACTAGTACTTCCTGACTACATTACGTGTTCATTTGCTTTATCTATTCTTGCCGCATCTCCGTTGTCCACCAATTCAATCGTGGCACTGGCCATTCCTCTATAGTATATGTTTAGAATTATTGTCCCTGCAAGTATCGTGGCCGTTCCGATGACTCTTAGATAGGATATCGGAAAAATTATCTGGCCGTTTACCGGCAGAAGTATCATTTCTCCGAAAATGAATACGGCAGCAACCATAGGTATAGATATAGAGAGACTTGTTATCAAAGGGATTGCAACTGCAGATCTTCCTTGAGACAAAGTGACTTGTTTTAGCATAAAACTTATGGCAGTCAATGTTGCCAATCCCCAGAAAATTGGACTTATCACTAATAGCAGTGGATTCAAGAATGACGGTGATTCACTACCGCTCTCGATAGTCATCCATTTTGTAAATATTTCTGCCAAACTATAGAGTAAACCTGCTGTTAGAGCAGAGATTAGAGCTTTCTTATTGCTAATACGACCTAGGAGTTGAATACCAATAGCAGTCGTTAACAATAAGCCTATTACAAGAAGTAATATTGATAAATCATAGAAATAAGTGCCTGTTGTTTGAGGATTGTAACTTAGGCAGAAGATTCCAATAATCATAGCTACTATCCCAGACCATTCAGTTCTATGGATTTGCTCTTTTAGTTTCGTCACTCCAATCAGTATCACTACCAGAGTATTCGCATTTATTAACGGACGAACTACCAATAGATCACCAATGGCTATAGCTTGAACATAGATCAACCATGCAGCCATTCCGGTCAGGAGACCAAGAACCCAAATTCTATTTGACAGCAATTGCTTGAGGACTTTGAAGATTTCTCTTATGAATTGGTTAAAAGTTAATTGTGGAAGTTTTGCCAAGGCCTTTTTCTGCATTGATGTGGCAGTTCCAGACAACGAGGCAGCAACTAATGCGAGTATTACATACTCCCCACTCATATGATTAATCCTCGGAAATTCATTTTGAAATTAGAATTAGATAAAGATGATTTTAAAGATTGGGTCTGTCTTGGAAGGCAGATAGTCTTTCAGAGGCTTGATATCTTACTTAGAGGCACTTTGTGCCATGTTTCTTTTCGAATAAAATATCTTATTGCTTCTCTGATCGCCTCACTTCTACTTGGATAGAGGCCCACTTCTACAAGTGCGTCTAAACCTTTAATGTAAGTCTCAGGCATTTTTACTGTAACAAGTTTTAACCATTCATTGACGTTTTCTTCTTTCAACGGGAGATTTCCCTCCGATCGTTATTCCATTATTCGGGACTGAGAATAAAAACTTTTCGTCGGAAGTATTCGCGAAAAAAAAGCTTATGCGCCGGTAATCCATGTCATATGAGTAAATCAATATCCCTATCAAGGAAAGTCATATTCAGTCCAATAACGCCCACAGATATTCAAAGTATCCTGCAGAAATACTCGCCAGACCTAAATGGTCAGACCAAATTCCAACTATTGGATTAACTAAGACTATTACTACTTCTTTGAGATCAACTATGACTCCACCACCGAAAAGTTGCTCAGCTATTTTGACCTCCGCAAGTCGATTTATCCTTTTTAGAAGGTCACTGGAAAGAGATGTTACTAAGACCTTTATCGTTACACCTTTATCTTTTAAGACTTGGAGAACTGGGTATATCAGATCTAAGATCTCAGAAGTGATTGTTGGCAAAGTAACTAAGACATTCTTCTCAGCTTTACCAAGCATAGCCTTGATTTTAGCAATTACCTTGTCCTCACCACGCAGAATCCAAACATCAGGCCTCTCAGCCTCTGATCTCTTGTTATAAAAGGGCTGCAACTCCTCGATTATTTCTGTTTCAATTCTCTCAAGCTCTTCTTGTTTCTTTATCTTTACACGTCTTAGAGTTTCTTCAGGAGGCAGTGGTTTGAATTTCTTAGGACGTCCCCTTTCAGAAATAATCCACCCTGATTTCTCCAAACTGGTCAAAACGTCGTAGATCCTGCTTTCAGGAACTCCACTCAGCCAACTGGCTTCTTTTGCCGATAAGGCTCCTTTCTCAATCAATGTTAAGTAGACTCGGACTTCGTTTGGCTTTAGTTCCAAAACCTTTAGCATCCTATATATTCGTTCACCAAAGGACATCTTCTCGTCTCCCTTTTTCTCTTATATTTCATTTAGTCTTAAAGTTTATAGGTCATTCATAGTCCCCTATTTTCAGAAGTTTTTTATGTAACTTGCTACATGAGATTATCTGGTGGAAAGCACCTTATGAGTGATTCAGATATAGCTAAAAATCAGGAAGAAAGCAGAGAAAAAGTCTCACTATTAAACAGGTGCAGACAATACATAAGAATTACCGGTGTAAGCGAAATCGCAAGACGATATTTTGTTATGAATGCCTTCGACGGAGCCCTAACAATGCTTGGAATTGTTATTGGTGCCTATGCCATAGGAGGCATTGATCCCAAGATCATAATTGGCGCTGGTTTTGGCGCAAGTTTGGCCATGGCGATTTCGGGAGTGAGTGGAGCATATATGACAGAGAGAGCAGAAAGACTCAGAGAGCTTGAGAGATTGGAAAAGGCAATGCTAAAAACACTAGATAATACCGTTCAGGCAAGAGCAATCAGATTCGCATCCATATATGTTGCCATAGTAGATGGAGCAGCTCCCTTCATCGTTTCTCTAATTGCAATTGTTCCTTTCATCCTATCACAGATAGGTGTTCTCGGAGTTGGATTTGCAGTCATTATATCTGTAAGTATCACTCTTCTTGTACTCTTTATCCTCGGAGGGTTTTTGGGAAAAATCTCAAAAAGAAATATAATTGTCTCCGGTATCAAGATGGCAGCAGCTGGAATTGCAACAGCACTTGTTGCATTACTGCTCAATCTTCTCTGATCTTAGACTGCCATACCCGGAACTCTGTAAGACCTTATAAAGTTCATCTACTGTGCGTTCTGTTTGTTTGACTCCTATCCCCTTAATCAGCGAGATATCTAGTTCGTACCTGTATCCTTCGCCCAATTGATTCCACAGGGGAGGTGTGCATTTATTCAGCATATTATTAACGCTCTTAGATGTTTTGGAGAAATCTCCATTAGTGGATTCTATATTGATAACAGGAAGTTCCAAATAGTCATTCTCTAAGAATCTTGTCCATCTATCTGAGATTCTCCTGCCTAACAGAACTAACGCCGATATGAAGATTGTGCTGTTAAACCAGCCAATGAGAGGTTTTATCATTCGATCATCATCACTTCTAATTATGAAGAAGTTTTTGGATGCGGCAATGCGCTCATCGGTATAATTGGCAAAAACGCTTCTTTTAGCAAAAGATAGGTCGATTTTATCTGGTACGAATATTCGTCCGTATGGTTTTTTAGAAGCCATCTGTCGATATACGTGACTGTACCAGAATTTACCCCAAGCTCGTATGGAAGGATTCGCTGTTCCAAACTCTTTGCCCCATCTAATATAGATTCTCAGGTCCTTTGAGAGATGATCAGTATCATGTGGCGGAATTGAAACCATATAACTGTTTGAATTAGCTCTAATTGTGTCACTATAAAGACTGGGTTTACGAAGAGCTCTTACTAAAAAGTCCTTGTTCAAAGTCAGCCTGCTTTTATCTTCTACGTTTTCTATTTCGGCTGAAATTTCATCTTCCCTCAAAATGCGCCAGTATTTGTTTGGAATAAAGAAGAAATCAGGGCCATACATTTCAACGCCCCGAATAATGTTTTTTTTCCCAATCACGTTGCTCCAATACCCCATAGTACCGTTCTTTAGACCCTGTTTGAAAATGGAAACCATAAGATCTCTCAATTCGCTCTTTTCTAGAAGGGATGACCAGTTAAAATCCAAGAATCTCGGAATACGATGAATATTGATGGGGGTGAACCTATTAGTACTGGAGGATGCCCTGAGAATACTTTCTTTTCTTTCTTTGCCTTGACTGCCTATTTTGCCTATTATGCCAAATAGTGTCAACCCATTTTGAACAGCCCCTTTGATGCAAGACAATATGACTTCCTTAAATCCACTATCTTCAGAAAATGAAGGTCTCGATGCACAACCCACAATCTTCAATATGGCATATTTCTCCTTTAGAAAAAGCTTGTAGCCTTTTCCGTATATTGTGTAGAAGGTGGATGCTGGAAGAATAGATGCAAGCAATCCATTATCTTTTAGACAATAATCCACCAAGAACATGGATAGCAGCTGAAGATTTGCTTCACCCTTCGTGATGTAATCTCTGTAACCTAGATTGCTCAAGGTCTCAACCAGAAAACGTCGGTATTCTTCTTCTAGACATCTCCACCGGGTGAAGGGGGGATTTGTTAGAATAATATCGCTTCTAGGAAGCTGCGTCTTTTTTCTTGAAGACAAACCATAAGGAACTTCTTTGAAAGCATCACCAATTTTGACGGTAACCAGATCCTTCTTTCCCTTTACGGCTTTCAAAAGAGATGCATACCCCACTAAGGCTGGGAGACGTAAAGGCTCAATGCCCCAGACTTTCTCTATCTTCTTATAGCCAATCCTTCGAATTGCTTCCGTTAATGTTCGTGCTGATCCTAGGAATGGGTCCGCGAGCACAATCTTCTTTTTTCTGAACCGACTCAAATACTCGCAGACTATGGATATCATATGATCGATGCCATCTTTCAATGAATAATAGACGGCATACCTTTTCCTTGTTTCGAATGGAATCTGTTTCTGAACCAATATTTGGCATTTCTCAATAGGCATTCTCTCTTTTGACATTTCGGAAATAACGTATCTTACTTGATCGGAATCCAGCCTATTCAAGTTATCTAGCACAGGAGCACCTAGAGTGTCTAAGAAGTCTGTATCTCCATTCTTGCCATATTGGAAAATAGTTCTTAGAGCAGCAATAAGAATCTCAAAATTAGCAGAGGTGGTGGGCCATATTTCAAGTTGCTCCATTATTCTCGCTCGTTTTCTCATATTCTTTCTCCTTTGGTTGTAAGAGACTTGACAGGTGGTGATTTGTAACCATACTTGCAAAGCACTTTATTTAAGTTCTTTTATGAAGGTTACGTTGAGAAGAAAGACATTGATTACAGCCAACATAGCGTTCTAAATCATATTTCAGATTCTTATTCAGTAAGGAGGTTTTCCAATTACACTCGATATTTAGTCATTCCAATTCGATGGCGACAATCCTGTTCGCAACAGTCAAAAGTAGCTACACCGTCAGCTCCCTGATCAAAAGCTTCCAGATCGATAAGAAGATCTAGACGACCAGTGCAAGGGTTATGAATGGGAATAATCTGCGGTGGATATTGA
>JBHLPJ010000076.1:0-6283 GCA_048939565.1 Promethearchaeota archaeon | reverse complement strand
TATCCTATTTGTGATAGGGATCACAGCCGTTCCAGCAGCATACGGGGGCATTAGATACTACAGATGGGCAAAACTTCCACCAACCGTCAAAAAGATAGTAAGAACCATGGGTTCAATAAGCAAGAACAAAGAGGTTAGGGAGGAAATAGTCGCAACAAGAGAGGCTCTGATAGACCAGCGCACGGCTGAACTCTTCGTTTCTGCCGGGATATCGGCGCCCGAGGTGGAATTGATGCCTGCTCCCGAGAAGATTGAACTGGTTCCTGAGGTTGCCGAAATACGAGAGGTTGTCTACGGAAAGTTCCCCGATCTACCTGATGGTGAAAAGGAAGCTATGGTGGCTGAGCTCTTGGGAATGGAACCAACCGAAAGAGATCAGTTTGTCAAAACACTGGTGGGAGCAAGAGTTGAAGACCAAATCAAGATTGAAGAGGAAATCCTTACCGAGGCATTGACGGAAGAGGAGATTGAGGAAATACTGGAAGACCTAATTCAGAAGCAAATAATCACCCCAGATGAAAAACTGATTCTCATCGAAGAACTCAAACATCTACCACCAGAAGAAAGGAAGGAGTTCTTGGAAAAACTAAAGAAGTCGTGAGTGCGTCCGAAAAGCAAACGAAAGAAGGTATAATTGCTGGGACTTCTTTTTCCCTTTCTATTCTCCGGATGATTCTTCCCATCCAAGAGCCTTCAGTGCCTCTAGTATAGCTTTTCTCTCGGCTTCAAGAGCTGATTTGTCTTCATCTTCGGTTGGCTTATCGGAAGGGGTTGTTTCGGCCTCGGTTGGAGGAGTAGGTTCAGCCTCAGCAGGTTCGGGTTCCAGAGCCTCCTCTTCAGATGGCCTGGCAGGTTCTTCAGATGGAGTCGGTATTATTTCTGTTGGTCCCACCTCTGTTGATTCTGCATCGGCCGGAGGAACATCTGTTGATGCCATCTCTACAGGTGCAGGCTCCATTGGAGGCACCTGAGCTGCTATAATCTCTGCAGGTGTTGGCTCTACCTTCTTTTCGGTAATATCCATAATTTTGGCCACATCTCTGGCGTATTTCTTCAAAACACCAAGATAATACCCAAGGCGAAAACTCTCTCTTCCAGCGGCAACAAGCATCAGATCGCTCCCGCAGTCTGTTACCATGGTATAACCTTCATCTCCCCTAACAATTATCTCCTTTAGCTTACCTTGATTGAGTCTTCTTATAGTCATTGATCCCAGATTTACCATGGCAGCGGCAGCTGCAGAGAACATATCCGCGTCCATTTCAGCGCTAACGGAACACGCCAGCCTCATTCCGTCTTTTGTAACCACTGCTGAAGCCTCAAGAGCAGTTTTGCCCTCCAATTCCTTAAGTAAACTCATAAGTTCTTCTTGCTTAATTTTGGATTTTTCTTCCAATACAAGCACCATCGAGCGTATTTTTCAATTAAAGAATATATTTATCATGAATTTAAACTTGACGTATGCTCCTTTGCCTGATCCACAGTACTTTCACCCGACTCTCTCATCTGAGTGGACATTCATTTAAACTGATGAGAATGGGGTAGTTTAAATACTCTCCTAAAAAACATTTGAATGATTACTTTCGGAAACGGGTGTCCCTTATGAGCTCGCTGGAAGAAAACGGAATACAGCAGGAAAACACAATTCTAACCGTATTGAGTGCTTTTGGTGGAAAGATTGAGAGCGTAATCAGACTTCAGAAACTGATATTCTTAGCAACTCACAGAGACAAGGTCTTTTCGGAGAAATTCGTCTTTTATCCTTACCTTTATGGACCTTACTCGGCCGAAATAACTGACAATTCTCTAAATCTGAGCAAGCAGGGTTTGATTCAGCAATTTTATATTAAAAATCAGTCATCCCCTTTGTCAAAGCCAATATGCCTTTCTGAACAAGGTGAAGAGAATGCCCTAAACTTGCTTGATGTTGCACCACTAATGAAGAGAAATCTCTCGGATTTCACGAAGAGATACGAAGCTCTATCAACTTCAGATCTAATAGACACGTCGTATGAGACCTTTCAGCAGATAGTACAGCCAACAATGCTTTATTTGAACAAAGACGCCATCAAAGAATACATTTTAACCGATGCTCTCCACTGGAGGGCCGACCTCAACAGTAAGATAAAACTCCAGATTCCTATAGGAAAAGCTCTCCACACAGACCGGAATACACTGAGTCTGATCGATAGGTTCCGTAGTCAAGCGGCCGTATACCCCTCAATCATAGAGTTGAAACAAGATTGGATCAGAAGAGAGGTCTTTCCTTGTTGTCCTGTAAAACTATACGGTGTGTTTCATAAGGTTGAGCTTGCTGCCTTTGGTATGTTCTGCGAATTATCTCATCGACACGCTTATACAGCAGAAAACGTGATAGACTGCTTTGTTGATTTTTCGGGTCAAACATTCTATCTTGAGAGCAAACCTGAAACAGTAGCAAAATGGATTGTTGAAGTTGGAGGCGTACTCAAAGTTGCCGGTGTAAAACCGGTTGTTGAGGCATGTTATCTTCTGGGATACTTCCCACGAGAACAAAACTAAATCCCATTTTACAAAGTTTTTTAATATTGCTCTACAATAGAGCACTCAAAAGTCCCGGGGGGAAATCATATGCGATTCAGGGCAAAAAGAATGGATGTCATTCCACCATCTGGAACTATTGATATGTTTGAGAAGGCCAATCAGCTAGAGCAATCTGGGATGAAAATCATTCATTTGGATCTTGGAGAGCCTGATTTTGTCACTCCCAAAAACATAAGGAAAGCGGCAATCATGGCTCTTGAAGAGGGATTTACTCATTACACAACAAGCATTGGGATTCGTGAGCTCAGAGAAGCGATTGCGGGTGATCTCAAAACTCGAGATGTCGATATCCAGCCTGAAAAGGAGATCATTGTAACCTCTGGAGCGAAGCATGCAATCATGTGTGCAATGTTGGCCACAGTCAATCCGGGAGATGAGGTTCTTGTACTAACGCCGGCTTGGCCTACATACTCTGTCATAATACGAATGGCCGGAGGAATCCCGGTAGGGGTTCCTACTAGTGAAACTTACTCTCTGAACGAGGAGGGTCTGAAAAAGTCGCTGAGTGATAAATCAAAACTTATTGTGGTAAATTCCCCGAACAATCCTACCGGAGGGGTATTGACCAAAGAAGAAATGAAGGTGATAGCTGATCTGGCTACGGATAAGGATCTCCTTGTACTGAGCGATGAAATATACGATAAGTTCGTCTATGATGAAATGACGCAAGTTAGTATGGGTTCATTCCCCGATCTTATGTCCCGCACAATAGTGGTTAATGGTTTCTCCAAAACATATGCGATGACAGGATGGCGGCTTGGATATGCCGCAGCACCAAAGGAAGTGATCGGTAACATGCTTAGGATTCAGCAGAATAGCACAACCTGCCCGACAAGTTTTGCACAAAAGGCCGCCCTAGCTTCATTCAGGGAAGGTGAATACAGCGTAGGAAGGATGATAGAAGAATATGACCGTAGGAGGAAAATCGTTGTGAGTATGATAAATGATATAGAAGGTATTAGCTGTCTCTTGCCTAAAGGTGCATTCTACGTCTTTCCTGATATAAGCAGTCTCGGTTTAGATTCAAAGGCCCTAGCAATGGAGTTTTTGGAAGAAGCAGGGGTCTCTACTATTCCAGGATCCGTTTTTGCGTGGGAAGGACACATACGGATATCATATGCAACTTCTGTTGAGAATATCGTTGAAGGTGTCAAAAGAATAAAAGGAGTGCTGGAAAAAGCGAAATCCTTATGATTCGAAGTGTCAAGATTTCGAAGTCTACAAAGACTCCTCTGAGAGTCATAACCAACTAATCACAAATACTTAAATCACTATAAACTCATAATATGCAATTGTAGGATTTGGTAGAAATGGCAGTTGACATCGTCCTTTCCGTTCTTATCAATAGTATACCGATTATTGTTGCCATTCTTCCATATATCGTATTACGATCAAGAACAACCTTTAGGAAGGTTTACGAAAGACTGTTATTGTGCTTCATATTCTTTTGGGCCTTCTACTATATACTCCCTGGATTATTGTATGATTTCCTGTTTCTCCAGAATGATGCCTCTTATACAACTCACTCTTTATTTGAAGTTCAATCTCTTGCTGATATAGGCCAGGTAGCATCATACTTCCTAGTGATGACCGTAGAATTGATGTCCAACATTTTCTCATTTATTGCTGTTTCTTGGCCATTCATTTTTGTGGGAGCACCACTACTCAGTGTAGGAATCTTGATTATCAAGCTTAGAAAAGAAGATGGATCCTTTAGGGAGAAATTTGGCAGACTTAGCTTCGACTATCGAATGAATCCTATACAGAGAATGAAAAAGAGAATATTGACCACCACATGGAGAGAAGAGAAAGAGTTCCTAAAATTGCTTATTGTACTGCTTCCGCTTACTCTCTATATATTAACTGGAATCATCAATATTGTTGGGGTAACAGAGAATCCTATTACTACCTCCCAAACCAATCTTGGCTGGTTTATAGAAGTCTTCCTAGTATATCTAACTCTGCCTCTCATAGCTGTCTATATACTCTACTCGAGCAATACTTCTTATGAGGGTAGATCTGTTGGTGAAAGGACAAAAGAATCAACTTTCCAGTATCTGATGGCTGTTGGAGCTGTTCTTTCTTTGCTGAGCGTTATTCTTTTTATCCAACAAGCAGCCATTACGCCCGGTTTGGGATTTCCCTCAACAGTTCTTTATTTTGTCTCGTACTACACTATGTTAACTATAACTTTCATAGCATTTCTTCCTCTCTTTGAAGCAATAGCATCTTTCATCTTGGTCAAGATCTGTTCAAGTCTAAAGCCGAAGGTAGATGACTTCCGAACACCTGTAACGTCAAGAAAACTGACATACACATTCACATTCTCTATAATGATGTTCGGATTCAGTTTCGTTTTTAACTACCTCATTTCAGCCGGATGGGTAGCTGTGACAGGAGGAATCCCAAACTTCGATCCCTATCTGCTAGTTGGGGGTACGCCGACACTGGGTGAGCAATTGATTTTGAGTGGAAACATAGTAGTAAGCGCTGTCTTCCTCATTAGTGGACTTGTTCTATGGGGATTTATGAGTGGCTGGCTGTCTCGTCTGCTCCCCTCGAGTTTCGTTCTTACAGTTGTAATCTCCTATTTCTTGACATTCGTGGTTGGAATTGTAGGTCTAGGCATACCCTTCTTCATAGTGCCCGCACAGGCCTTTTGGATAACTCCGTCGCCCAGCCTTATTGACACGCCAACCTTTTCATTATTCACGGTTAGAACTGCTCTACTGGAGATAGTAACAGGCGGAATACTCGCATTTGACATCATAGCTACTCCGTTTAATATCCTCAAGTCTCTGCTTGCCATAACGTTTTTCGCCTTCGTATTTCACTACTGGAAGAATCCTTTCAAAATCAGAAAAGAGGTTTTTGATTCTCAGGTCACAGAGGCAATATACTCTGAATTCCCGGAATATCCGTCAGAATCAGAAATCATGACTGCTAAGAATGGTTTCTTATTTGACTTAAGAGAAGATATGGCTCTCCTTTCTCCTAAAAAAGATACTGCAAAGACCTATAAACTGATCAGAAAGAGTCCTCACACATTCGGACAATTGCTATCTAGAACTAAAGTGCCAGCTGAGCGGCTCTATGATATACTTAATGATCTTTATAAGTACAGAGTCCTAGAAGTTTCAGCTTCTGAATTCTTCTTCACGTACTACCGCGCTACACTTCAGGGCCTATATATCGTTACTCATGACGGAAGGAACGTTTTCAGCTATTCATTCATAGAGACTGCCACCGAACCTACTCTTGTGGCAGGGATGCTATCGGCCATTTCATCCTTTGTAAAGGAGACCACAAGAAGCAGAGATCTTCTAAGGACCATTGATCATGGAGATACAACACTTCTGGTTGAATATGGCAGTCACATCTTCGCTGCGCTTCTGGCCGACCGTGAAACTGCTGAGTTGAGGTTGAAATTAAGAGATTTGGTTGGTGGTTTTGAGGAGAAATACTCTTCTGTGCTCCATTCCTGGGACGGCGATATATCGGTATTCCAGAAAGAAGCTCAATGGGTCAAACAGCTGTTTGCAGAATAAAAAAATATTTATAGATTCAATGACTAAACTTAGTAAACGGGGTGGTAATTGAGGGAAGATCTTTGAATGATTCTAAAACAGCTGATAGCAGGAAACTGAAAGGTAGCTATAGATATTTGCTATTCACTATGCTATTTCTTGTCTCTCTTGCT
>JBHLPJ010000075.1:0-6287 GCA_048939565.1 Promethearchaeota archaeon | reverse complement strand
CGGTGAAGCAGGAAACCATAATTGAAAAACAGGAATAGAATGTAAGAGAGGCAACTCTGTTTTTAGTGAAAGATTAGTTATGGTTTCTGGCTATTATGTTAACTGTTCTTCTAATACGCCTCCTTAATTGAGTCTGTGGTACACACATTGGTGCACAGATAAAAGGATTGAGTGATGATGAAAAAAGGAATCTGTGTGGTTTTTGATGTATCAGGTACGTTGTTGGAACCCGCAGTCGTGATAAGAGACATCTCTTCTGGCAGAATGGCAGGAAATATCGAACTTGATAGCGGAAAGCAGATCAGCGGTTTGGAGTTCTTGTCCACAAATCCCCAATACGCTCTAGCTGCACTAGACATAAACCCAAAGGTGATATCTGATGAACTCAAGCATTATCAGAAGATAAGCACCTTCATAAAAGAAAACAGCATAAGAATATACTCACTCTATTCAGAGGGAGATTTATCAGAAGAACAGATACACGCGGCAATTCTGTCTGACAATACAGTAACCATTCGAGATTACAAGGAAGCCATTAATACTCTGAAGAATACATATGAAATTGAATGGCTGCTAACCTTGACGATTCTTGTGGATGTGGCAGCTAAAAGGATCCCCTACATAGGCGTTGTTGGAGGAAGGGCTTTTCCAAAAATCCAGGAACTAATCAAGAAGCTAAAAGATATTGATATTACTGTTTATCTCGCCTCCGGGGAGCAAAGGAATGCCCTTGAGAGAGTTGGAGAGCGCATAGGAGTCGATAAGAATTTTATCTATTCTAATGCGAACACTGATGAAAAAGGAAGAATAATAGAATGCCTCAAAAGAGAATTTGATTTGGTAATAATGGTCGGGAATTCATTAAATGACATGTTGGCAATGAAAAAAGCTCAGATAGGGATACTTAATAGACAATACTCTGGTTTTAAGACTGACGAAAGACTCCTTGAAGTCTCAGACTTCACAGTTAGTGCCATCGAAGAGCTAATCCTCCTAATTCCCAAGATTGTGACCTGTCTGACCTATTCTGATAGAGAAAGAAAGAGGTAGTAGAATGAAACTTGATAGGATTTCAAAAAGGGTTTATGCAAACACTGAAGGAGAAACTGGCGGAAATGTAGGTGTAATAATTCTTAAGGACAGTGCTGTAGCAGTAGATGCCCAATTTCCTGTCTCTGGAGCTAATTTCCGGCGTAGTATTTTATCGATAACAAAAAAGCCTGTATCCCATCTACTGCTCACCCATTATCACCCGGATCACGTTTTTGGAAATCAGGCCTTCGAGGATTGTGAAATAGTTGCCCATCGGCTGCTCAAAGAGAAGATGGAAGACAATCTGAAAACAGTCTGGACTCCGATTAATCTGGATAAGCTAGTCAAGGGTATGGAGAAGGATGCTCCTGAAAGGGTATGGCTATTTAAGAATCTTAGGATCGTGTTACCCACAAAAACCTTCGACGATCATTTCGAACTTGACGGTATCGAGATAATTCATACCGGCGGCCACACTGCCGGATCTTCCATAATACTCGTTGAGGAAGACCGTCTGTTGTTTGCAGGAGACATCATATTCGCCAAGAGTTTCCCTTGGGCAGGCGATCCAACTTCAAACCCAGACACATGGATTCAGGCGTTTAGAACAATACTCGGTCTGGATATTGATAAGATTGTGCCTGGCCACGGGCCCATATGTGATAAATCTGAAGTTAAAATCCAACTTGATTGGTTTGAAAGTGTCAAAGACGAAATGAAGAAGCTCATAAAGGAAGATAAATCAGTTGAAGAGGCCATCCGACATGATGGCTATCCCAGCTTCTACGAGCCCAAGCGACCAGAATGGAGAGAGAATTCACTTAGGCATTTTTACACATTATGGTCTAAATAAACTATGTAGAGAGGTTTATTTTGGGTCGTACAAAGGAATCTCACTAAGCTGATTCATATGCACGAGCTTGATATTCCTCATTTTTCTTAATTCGCCATGAGTTCAATTCAGACTTCTTGTTTTTTGACAATTATTCTCCGCACCCAATTATGCCTAAATGCAAATTCCAGAGTCACAAGATCATTAATGTCAAATTGCGGATACAACTGGATACTCAAACTGATGAGTATCAAATCAAAATCTCTCATTAAGGAGCAGTTTGCACTTGGAATCTTTGCCTTTTTATGTAACTTTGGGGTAATAATTAAGATTGGGATGTTGAAATTGACGAAACTAACGTTTTATGGTGCTGTGGCAGAAGTTGGTGGAAATAAAGTCCTTTTGGAAGATGGGGATACCCGAATCTTTATGGATTTTGGCATGTCTTTTGCCATTAAGAAACAATACTATTCTGCATATCTTACCCCAAAGAGTGAGAAGGAACTCATGGATCTAGATATACTCCCCAAGGTTAAAGGTATATATCGATTTGACGACTCAGAAGAGAGCGTTAATGGAATCTTTCTCTCACACTCCCATTTGGATCATGCTGGACACATTTCATTCCTAAAAAGGAGTATACCAGTGTACTGTGGAGAGACTACAGCCTTGATACTCGATGTCATAAAAGATACTAGGCGGACTACTTTCGAGAGCGATTTTAGCGGGATTCAATTCAATACTTTCAGAACAGGAAAAAAAATCAAGATCGATTCACTTGAAATCGAACCTATTCATGTTGATCATTCGGTTCCCGGCGCATATGGTTTTGTAATTCATACATCCTCCGGGAGCATAGTCTATACTGGTGATTTTCGTTTGCATGGTACCAAACCTGAAATGACGAGGGAGTTTATACAAAAAGCTAAGGAATCTGAGCCAAAAGCCCTAATCACAGAAGGGACTAACCTGCGTGGTGCTCCAATGTCCTCGGAATCTGAGGTCGTGGAGAAGTTAAGAATTTTAACAGAACAGACGGATGGACTTATCATTGGCAGTTTTGCTTGGGCAGATGTAGACCGTTTTCGATCATTCTACACTGCTGCAAAAGAAAGTGGACGATATCTTGCAGTTTCATTAAGGCAAGCTTATCTGTTAGATAAATTAAGCAGAGACCCTGGACTGGAAATGCCTGATTTGGATGATAAGACTCTGCTAGTATTCAAGAGATACAAAAAACGATACGAAAAATGGGAACAGGAAATTCTAGAACTCGGGCAAGTGGTTGAGGGCTCTGATATTTCAAAAATTCAGAGCAAAACAATCCTTGTTGCAGGGCTATATGATTTTGGCGAACTTGTCCGAGTCGCCCCCACTTCTGGTAGCTGTTTTGCTTATTCAATGTCTGAACCTTTTGATGAAGAAATGGAGATTGATTTTGAAAAGCTGTCTAATTGGTTAAAACGCTATGGACTGCCGCAGTATCATATCCATACATCTGGACACATAATGCCACTTCAATTAAGGCAGACTCTGAAAGAGATCGGCGGAGATCAGATATTCCCAATACACACGGACACGCCAGAGCTGTTTACGAGGTTCATGAATGACTTAGATAGCAAGTTCATTATGGTCAAAAAAGGTGAAGAATACAAAATATGATTTGATAATGAACCCCCAAAGCCAAAGGAAACTGAGAGCCAATGGTATCCATAAAGAGAGACTCTTCTGAGAATAAAAGTAGTCTAGGAAAATTCTATACAAGGGAAGATGTTGTCGACCTCATAAATGGATTCTGTATTAAGACAGGCAACGAGATCATAGCAGATTTTGGTTGCGGAAAAGGCATATTCCTATCAAGAGCATACTCAATGCTCAAATATCTTAGTCCAATAAAGACTCATAGCCAACTGCTTGAACAACTATTCGGGGTCGATATAGATCTGCCGTTGCTCCGATATCCTTTCTCGGAAGCTTCAAAGAGTATCCTTCAATACTTGAATTTCAAACCTAAGTTGTATTGTCAGGATTTTTTTGACATAAAACCTGAAGAATTGCCAGAGTTTGACGTAGTGGTTGGAAATCCCCCCTATACAAGGCATGAGAGATTTAGGGAAATTACTCCCGATTATGGGTGCAAGTTGAGAAAGGTAATTCAGACCGACTGGAGCAAAGAGATTCCTCCTAAGAGAGCTGGAATACACATCTATTTTCTGTTACATAGTCTGAAGTTTATCAAGCCGGGCGGAAATCTCGGATATGTAGTTTCCAAATCCTGGTTAGACGTTGATTATGGAAAGCAATTCCGTGAGTTTCTTCTGAAGAATACAAGAATAAAGGCAGTGATCGAGAGCAAAGTTGAAAAATGGTTTGATGATGCTAATGTGAATACAGTAATTATCATCTTGGAAAAACTGAACAAAGAGTGCAATCGGAATAATAACACAATAAAATTCGCTCAGTTCTTGGTTCCTTTGGACTGGCTCATTCCACGAGACTGCAAATGTCAAAGGACAAGATTTCAAGCTGTACGGAGAATTGTAGATATGATCGAGAATGCTAAAAAGGCTTACAATGATGGTACAATACGAATAGTCCCTTGGAAACAGAATTGGCTTCAAGAAGAGACCCCCAGAGGTTATGGGCCTGAATTGAAATGGGGTATATACCTGCGAGCTCCTTCAATATTCTTTGAAATCCTAAAGAAAGCGAAGGATTCTTTTATACCTCTTAACAAGATTGCTGAAATAAAACGTGGTTTCACGACTGGCTGTAATGAGTTTTTCTATTTAACAGGAAATGATATAGAAAAATGGGAAATAGAAAAAGAATTTTGGACACACACAGAAAATGGGAAATCGATGCCAAATTATATCATCCGACATCCAAGAGAGAGTTCAGAATTAGGCATCAAATCAGAGAGACTCGACCATTATGTATTAATTGTAAACAGAGACGAATCAGAACTAACTGGCACAAACATGCTGAAGTATATCAGGTGGGGGGAGAAACAAGGTTACAGCAATCGGACTACTTGTCTGGCACGACCAAGATGGTACGATTTGGATAGAAGGGTACCCGCAAAAATACTCTTCTTGAGGGCCACATCAAACAAACCGGCCACCTACATATGTAGGTCTGGCGTATTTCATGACCAGACTTTCTATTCAATCAACTGCAGAAACGAGGCTTGGACAAACGTCGTCGCTGCTATTTTGAATTCGACCCTTGAGGGGTTCCTTTTCAGAGAATTGTTGAGTGGGGCGGGAATTGCACTGGGCTTAGGAGCCCTATGGAGCGCAGTATGTGATGTCAAATCACTCCCCATAATTGATCCTCGGGAGCTTGACAGATCCCAAACCAGGAATCTTGAGAAAAATCTCATAAAACTGTCATCCAGACCAGTTTATTCTGTTTTTGATGAGATTGGAGCGACCGACCCTATCGATGTTTCTATGAGCGACATAAAACCAGATAGAAGGAATTTAGATCAAATAGTCTTTGGTGCAATCAATCTGGATGAAGACGAACAGTTAAGAGTTTACAGGGCAGTCATAGACCTAATGCTATCTAGAATGAAGCGTGCAAAATGGAAAGAAGGCTCTTTTGGTATTCTGCATGAGAATTGGAAGATACCAGGTCAACGAGAGCATAAGGCTTTTATACAAAGATAAATTACTGCTGAGAAAAATCATCAAAAGGACGACAGGTGCTTTTTAGGAGATTTGAATGGGGAGCTCTACTCTTCACCGATTCGGTTTAATAAGCAAAGGTCTTCTTCAATGTGAATAGAGGAGATTGAACATATTATGCCAAAAGCGAGTGTAAGCAATATTGAGATTGAATATGAGACCATCGGGGACCCGAATTCAAAGCCGTTGTTATTGATAGCGGGTCTAGGAAGTCAGATGCATGCTTGGTCGGATGACATATGCGAAAACCTTGCAAATCATGGCTTTTTTGTTATTAGATTTGACAACCGGGATATAGGCCTGTCAACAAAAATGACAGATGCAGGTATCCCGAACTTTACGGAGATTAATGCTGCGTATGCACGTGGAGAAAAACCAGAGGTACCCTACACATTAGAGGACATGGCTGGTGATGCAGTTGGACTGCTGGATGCTCTGAGTATAGATAGGGCGCACATCTTTGGTGCATCGATGGGTGGAATGATCGCACAAGTTCTAGCGTATAAACGCCCATCTCGAGTTCTATCTCTCACGATAATCATGAGCACAACTGGCAATCCCAAATTGCCACAAGGGAAGCCAGAGATCATGGCACAGTTCTTTGCACCTGTTCCTTCCGAGCGCGAGGGGTATATTGAAGAAACAGTCAAACGCGATCGACTTATTTACGGCACTTTTGATTTTGATGAGGCTAAAGGAAGGGAGTATAGAGCAAAAGAGTACGATCGCAG
>JBHLPJ010000074.1:0-6429 GCA_048939565.1 Promethearchaeota archaeon | reverse complement strand
ATGATATATTCATGTTTTCAATACTCGATTCTCGGACTCTTCTCATGGAAATAAAAACGGTTTTCCTGAGCCGTCTGGAAAGAATGAAAAGGTGGGAAGGTTTAGTCCTGATAGAGTGCGAAGGAAACGACATATTCATAAGAAGAGCCAAAGAGAGTGTTGAAATCATTGTGTGGACTAATCAACCAGTTGATTTGAAGATTATCGTGAGCCGTGAGAGGCTGATACGACTTGTCTTTGGTGTTATGGATCCCATAGAGTCATTGAAGTCGAATCAAGTAGAGGTCAAGACATCGCTTAGTCAAAAAGAAAGAGATCGTTTATTGAGATCTCTTTTTCCTGAGCAGCAATTCCTGATAATGGATTACTGGTAGTTTGGCTTGGTAGTTTGAAGGAAAATAATGGAGGGGAATACTTGATGAGTATATCGTTTGTGGTTCGCAAATACCGTAGTGGAGATAGGGAAAGCTGTCGTGATTTATGGAGAGAGCTTACTGAATGGCATCGTGAGATTTATCAGGATCCAACAATTGGAGGTGAAAATCCAGAAGATCACTTCGATGAGCATCTCGAAGAAGTGGGACCTCACCAAATCTGGGTCGCCGTTCATAATTCTCAAGTTATCGGGCTAGTTGGACTGATTGTTGAGGAAAAGGAAGGGGAAATAGAACCTATCATAATCAAGAGGGGCTTCCGTAAGAAAGGAATAGGAAGGCAATTAATAGAAGGAATAATTTCCGAAGTTCGCAGTAGAGGAATAAGGTTCCTCAAAGTAAAGCCAGTAGCACGAAACATAAGAGCTATGAAATTCTTTTACGAACGAGGTTTCAAGAATCTCGGACACATAGAGATGTTTATGGATCTATCTGATTCTAAGAGGCGTCCGTGGAAGGTCGGACCCGAAATCTCTGGATGCAGATTCTGCTTTTAATGTGAGAATTCTCGAAAGAAGCCCGAGAAGAGCCGAAGCATTAATTAGGAGTAAAGGAACGATATAGGTATTCATACAAGATTAATGAGGGAGTTTAGAATGGCAGAAACCAACGAAGAGGCAAGCCGTAAGGTATTTGTAAAATTCCTAAGAAGACAATGGAAAATGACGTTAGTGATTGCTGGAGTTATAGCAGCAGCTGCAATTACAGCACTTTTTGTATTTCTTTGGGTGGTAGCTGATGCCCAAGCAACAGGACTCGTGCCAGCTACGATTGGACTATGGTCTGTTGGCAGTTTAATCACATTTATTTTACATGTGATTCTATGGGAATTCGTCTTTGTAGGAACTTGGGGAATACCTATAGCTGCATTGATATATCTTCTATGGTGGAAGAAAATTCCAGATGAAGAACGGAGAGAATACGTGGGAGAACCAGAGGAAAAACGACGCCGTATGTCGGCGGGCCGAGGCGGCGGTTTCATATCGTTTATTGTTACTGTGACATGGCTAATTATGATCTGGATAAACGGGCGATGGAACCTTGCCTTTCAAGCATGGACATTTAATGACTTCGTATATTCATGGATACATGCAATAGCCTGGGATTTATTGATTCTGGGTCTTCCAGCAGCGATATTCATTATCGGGTATATAGTATATGCGGTGAGAAAGGAACCCAAAATAGAGGCCTAATATTCTCCTTTTTTTATTCTGTGATTATTCTGTTTGATATTTTTGACTTTCAATCCATTCGGATCGATTTTAATTTCGGATGCGATAGTTTTATTTTTTCCCATGTGTCTATGATATTTCGGGAGATATGATCATCAAAAGAGACGGCAATACCACAATCACCGCCTTCCACGGCTGAGATTTTTCCAGCACCTCCAAGTTCATCGGCGATGTGACACAGAAGTTGGAGTTCGGGAATTTCGATAAGGGTTCCAGAGATTTCACCCAATCTCCTAAGATACATAAGCATATGAGTCAAAGGATTTTAGAAACAGGGAAAGAGATTGGTGGGCCCGGTGGGAATCGAACCCACGATTCCGCAGAACGCCGCGGCTCGCGTGCGACTTGCAGCACGACCCACCGGGTTTCTTTACCAAGAAGCACCAGGGTTTAAAAGCCCGGTGCTCTACCTGACTGAGCTACGGGCCCTTTGATTAGGATATTCTATTTATACTAGATTTTTTGTCGCTGAATAGCTTATTTAAGTTTTGTGGGATTCATCCTTCATTCCATAAGATTCCATAAGTTTTTTAGAACCAATGAACATATTTAGTGTTGGAGGAATGATAGACGCCGACCCCAGTCTGATAAAAAATGATGACCTCGCGACGATCTAGACCTCCACTCGTTTTTAAAGAACTAGGTCACGTGTTATTCTTCCATCAGTAGTGATGCTCCCTGAGTATCCACAATACTGGCTATTCTTACAGAATTCTCCATATAATCCAAAAAACGCTTGTGTGTTTGTTCTTCCTGAGTTGCAGTCCCATTGCTGACAACATATACTTTGTATTCTCTCATCCTTGCACTGGCAGTGGTATATAATACGCAAATATCGGTCAAAACTCCCGTAGCAATTAGTGAATCTACTTTTAGCTCCTTTAGTATCCTATCCAGTTTAGTATTATAGAACCCGTCGAATTTCGTCTTCTCAACAATAAAATCTCCCTTCTGCGGGCGAAGTTCTTCTACTATTTCGGCTCCCTCAGTCCCCTTTACAGCGTGAGGCTTGAATTCTAAGAATTCATTATCATTTTTCTCATGAGCATCACAAACATATATTACAGGAATTCCCCTTTCCTTGGCCTTTGAGATGAGCTTCTGGATATTTGGAATAATCTCTCTTCCCCTCTGAACCTCTAGAATGGAGTTCTCTTTGATGAAATCGTTCAACATGTCTATAATTAGTAGAGCAAACATCTTCTTGACCTCATTTGGGCAACAGATAAATAGAAAAGGCATGCATACTTAAAAAAATTACACAGAAATCAATAGACTTCAGCCTTAATCTTCAATTAGAGAGGGCGAACGAGATGAAAAAGTTCCATACAGCATCTGATGAGGAGATTAAAACAGGCCAGACAACAGATATCTACTTTGTGAGGGCCAGACAGATTCTCAAGGAAAAAGGTCTAGATGATGTGGTTGCAGTAGCAGAAGTAACAACTGGCAGTCTGCCAAACCGTTGGCCTTGGGCGATATTGTCTGGAATCGAAGAAGTGGCTTATCTCTTCGAGGGGTGTCCAGTTAATGTCTACGCAATGCCAGAAGGTAGTGTTTTTTACTCTACGGATTATAATAATGTTCGTGAGCCTGTACTACTGATAGAAGGAGCATATGCAGAGTACGGAGTCTTTGAAACTCCCCTGCTCGGTTTTCTGTGTCAGGCTTCTGGAATAGCTACTGCTGCCACTCGAGTAAAGAAAATTGCTGGTGGAAAAATAGTTATATCTTTTGGAATAAGACGACAGCATCCGGCAATTAGTCCAATGATCTCAAGAGCATGCTATATCTCCGGTTTTGATGGTGTATCTTGTATTCTAAGCGCTCGTATGTTGGGTCTTAGACCTTCAGGAACAATGCCCCATGCGCTTATCATAATTTTCGGAGATCAAGTTGAGGCTTGGAAAGCCTACGATCAGATTATGCCTTCCAATGTACCACGCATTGCCCTGTGTGATACCTATTCTGACGAAAAAGCAGAATCGTTGATGGCAGCTGACGCACTAGGAGATAGTCTTTGGGGAGTTAGACTAGATACTCCTAAGTCCCGTAAGGGAGACTTCGCAAGAATAGTTCGTGAGGTAAGATGGGAACTGGATCTGAGAGGTTATAAGAATGTTAAAATCCTCGTATCTGGAGGAATGAATGAGGAAAGCATTAGAGAGCTAGGCAAAGCAGGAGCTGATGGTTTTGGAGTTGGCACGTACGTAAGTAATGCCTCCACTATCGACTTTGCAATGGATATTGTTTCAGTTTTGAGAGAAGGAAAATGGTTTCCTGCGGCCAAACGAGACAGACTCTCAGGATGGAAGAATGTTTGGCGCTGTCCAGATTGCTTGACGGATGTTGTTTTACCATCAGACAAGTCTTCTCCTTCGTGCCCAAACTGCGGAGCAGAAACGGATTCGATAATTAAGCCAATCGTCAGAGAGGGAGAAATAGTTGCAGAACTGCCAGAGCCAGCTGAAATCAAAGACTATGTACTTAGGCAAACAGAAAAGCTGTCTCTGGACAACCGTCCGTGGGAATAAACTCCCTAAACTTTACCTCATGCCGTCAAGCAGGCTCTTTACATTCTTGCCAAGTACTTCGTGGTTATATCCACCCTCTAAAACCCCATATCGTCTTCCTTCGCAGACTTCTTCAGAGAAGTCTTTCATAATCTTTCCAATCTCGGAATAATCCTCTGTACTTAGCATCTTTCCCCAATCATCTTCATGCCTGTCGAACCCTGCAGATACTGCGATAAGGTCATAGTTTCTTTTTTTACTTAGATAGTTCGAAATATCGTTCAAGAAGTCTTTGCCATTAGCACCACTGGCGTGGAAATAGTCAATTTCTGAAACATCTCTAAATATGTTCGAAGTTCCATCACCAAAATGTAGATCAATGTCAACAATCAGGGCTTTTTTGATTTTATTTCTAACTCTGAGCCTTTCTACTGATATTGCCATATTATTGAAATAACAGAAGCCCCAGCAAGAGCTACTACTTGCATGATGTCCTGGTGGTCTAATCAGTCCAAAAGCAGGTTCGAATTCCATTGCAAGTTCAGAAGCGTTTATTGCACCTCCAACTGCGAGTATGGCAATCTCATAGGTGAGTTCATTTCGTTTGACCTGTTTAATATGACTGTCCGTGTGGACCAGTTTCAGATCACTTTCAGTTGCGGGTCCAGGCTTGACAAATTCAAAATTGGAAGATAGAACATCGTAAATGCTCTCTATCCTTCCTGGGGCTGCAGCAGGATCGCCTGAATAGACTTCATTATATCTCTCGTGATAGACTACTTTCAATATTATCACAACCCTTCCCGAGAAAGCTCACGACTTGGGTCGTAGATTGACCAACCATAGATATACAATACCTTTCTGAAAACAATGCATCTATAACATTTAAAGACTTAATCATTTAAAGACTTAATAGAGAATAATAAATCATATAACCTCCTGAATGGTTTTTGTGTGGTGCGTAGTTTGGCTAGGCGTGGACGTAGCAGTGAAAGAATCGCAAGATACATACTTGAGAACTTCTTAGGCTTCGAAATAACCGAAGTTTCACGCGTGGTTATAGTAGATGGGATAGAAGCGGCAGAAGTGGACATAATTGCGAAGAATAGTGTAGGACAACCTTTTGCTGTTGAAGTCAAGGCGGGAATGTGCGACGTGTCTACACTTCGACAGGCGTATGCCAATGCCAAAATGCTCGGACCAGAATATCTTCCAATGGTTATATGTAAAGGATTTTCGGATGAAGCAGCAGAAAAGGTTTCCAAGGAGCTTGGCGTAGCCGTTATCCAGCTTAAGGATTTGTTTGTCCTGCTTGGACCAGAAGAATTGGAGATTATTATTCAGGGGGTAATGAGAGAAGTATTAGATGAGTATGGCCTCAGACCCATTGTAGGAAGAGATATGTTAGACAAAGAAGATCTTCGCATCCTTACTGCCCTGACAAATGCAGAAACGCTTTCTGAGGCGGCACAAACCAGTGAAACAGATGAAATGGCACTCGTCAGAGTACTTAGCAAACTGAGAAAAGGCGGAATATTACCCAAAACGGAGAAGAATTTTCAAGAGCTCAAAATCCATATTAGTCGCATTCTCAAGAGTTTAGAATCAGATACGCAGCTGGAGAGTATTCAAGAAGGCATTTCGCGATTACTTAGAAAGGTAGAGGACATAGAGGAGCGGATAGTAAAGTTAACTGAAAAGAAGTCTAATGAAGAATAGAGAGTTTTCCTCTGGAGATAGAGAGGCTGAGAATGACTGGCTTGAAGGAGATTTCAGATGAAAATCTTGTCGGTTGGCTCCTAGAAGAGGAGAATCCTTCGGTTCGATATTTCACCCTTAGGGATCTATTAGATAGAAAGGAGGGTGACCCCGAGCTACAAGCAGCCAAAGACTCTATTCCTTCTTCAAGAATTGTGGCAGGAATACTCTCCAAGCAGAAGATCGAGGGATACTGGGAAAAATCCACCAGCCCATATCTCCCCAAGTATAGATCTTCCTATTGGCAAATAATGGTACTAGGTCAGTTGGGGATGGACAGGAGCGATGAAAGAGTTAGAAGGGCCTGCGAGTACATTTTTGGGTTTCAATTAGATGAGGGTGGTTTTCCGCACTTAACCTACGAACAAGGACTGGAAAAATATGAATCCTTAATTGAGAAAGGCAAGAAGTTGCCTACACGGGAAGAGTGGATATCATCAAAGGTTTTTGAAAGTCAACTATCATGTCTTACCGGTAACATGGTTGCAGCCC
>JBHLPJ010000073.1:0-6501 GCA_048939565.1 Promethearchaeota archaeon | reverse complement strand
CATTAGGAACATCGACCTTTGTAATGAGATATGGAGAAGTCTCTTGACTCGATCTCAGGATGTCTTGAAAAACACATTTTTCGCTAGAAACCTTCACTCTTACTATATCCTGTGCAATAACAAAAGTATCTCCATTCTTTTCCAGTTTCACAGAGAATTCACACATCTATATCACCTCAGAAACCTGATTGTTCGACGTCGGATCCAGCATAGGACCCTTACACATATCCACCCTTTCGGAGGGAGTCTTCTTGGGGAGAAAAACGCAAAATACCTCGCGAATTGTTTTCATCAACGCTTGTCGATCACCAAGATAAGTGACTCTTAGCCTACTACTCTTGCTTAGCTTTTTCTTTCTTTCTATAGATTCTCTCGAAGTAACCCCATGTTTTTTTTGGTCCGAAGGAACGAACACCGCCTGTCTTCAGTTGATGTCTGAGAACATCGGCGTATTCCGGAGTGATCTCTTCCCTATTCTCCAAATAGCCTATTATTTCCAGTGCTTGCTTTTCAGTATCGCAGCGTCTCAGAAAACTTATTACATCAGGGTTGGTAAGCTCCTTGTAGTAATCCGTTTCGGACCAGCGGACTCCCCCTATTTTGACTTTTCTGGTCTTAGTGCTTTCGATTTCTTTCGTAAGTTTAGGAAAATGTTTTTTCATGTCCCTCTTATTGAGAGTCATGCGCTCACCCACCTCTGTTCGTTAGTCACTAATCGAAGCGGCCATAAATAAATGCATCGGAACCTTTTGTCAAGAAAAAAAATCAATGAGAGGTAATCTTCTTCTTACAGATTATGGCATGTAGCTGAGCGCCTTTTCATATTCCTCGAAAAGCAGGTCAGAATCCACAACCCTAATGAAATCCCACGGTAGTCTATCATCAATGGATCTAGGCCTGTTTGCATAATCTTCTATTCTAAGACCATGAGTCTTAAAGGCACGTCTCCAACCACCTAGTCCGCCGTTAAAAATGACTGCTGATTCTAGAACGTCTCCAATTCTGCGGTCACCTAGTGAAAGTGCCGTCTGTATTCTCCCCCATCTTAGGTCAAGATGTTCAACCTTGATTCTTGAATCACGCCTGAGTTTAGTCTTAATGGTTTTCAATCTTCTTCTGAGGATTTCTAGTGGTTGCTGTGCAAACCACTGGAAGGGGGTGTGGGGTTTTGGTATGAACGGGTTTATGCTAAGCCGCACCGAATTCTTTGTAAATCCAAGATCTGCAACTTCCTCTGCAAGATGTGCTATCTGTAGAGCATCATCATCAGTCTCCGATGGGAGTCCAATAATGAAATAGAGTTTTAGGTTCTCGATTCCGCCAGCTAATGCTGTCTGAGCCGAATCCAGTACATGATCTTGAGTAATTCCCTTGTTGATACTTTCAACAAGAGGTGTGGAGGCCACCTCAGGGGCAAGGGTAATTGTTTTCTGACCACCCTCAACAAGGGCTTGTATTATGTTTTCGGAGACGCGATCCGCTCGTAAAGACGGAATTGACAGTTCCGATCCAGAATTCACAACCAACCAACACAGATCCTCAAGTCGACTATAATCAGATATTGCAGGACCTATCAATGCAACTTTTTTTACACCGGTATATTTTACGCCGCCTTCAATGATTTCATTTAGTCTGCCCAAGCTACGTTCTCGGTAGGGTCTGCACTGATAGCCTATCAAACAGAATCGACAGCCACGCCAACATCCCCTTGATGCTTCCACCAAGAGAGCTTTGCCAAAGGCGGGGGAATTGGAATCATCTTTTTCGACTTGAGGAATGATTTGCCGTATCGAATGATAGACCGAATCCAAATCTTTTACCCAGACCCGTTCAACTAATTCAGGATTCAGAGAAGGGATATATATTCCTCCGATATTTGCAAGCTCTTCCAAATTCGATTTAGGGTTAGGTTTCACAAGTAATGTCATTATGTCATCAAAGATTGATTCAAGCTCCCCGACCACAAATACGTCAATGAATTGAGCAAGTGGCTCTGGATTCTCGGATGCACAAGGTCCTCCTGCAACTACCAATGGATTATCGCTTCTTCGATCAGCTGAGCGCAATGGTATATTGGAAGATCTCAAAATCTTTAGGACATTCATGTAGTCGGTCTCATATTGTAGAGAAAAACCAACCACATCAAACTTCGATAAGGGTTGTCTTGACTCAACGGATAGAGGATGAGTAGACATAAAAAGACGTTCACACAGACTGTCTTCTCGATCATTTATCAATTCATACATAAGGTGGACAGCTAAGCTACTCATCCCTGCGCGATAGTGATTTGGATAGACTAGGGCAAAGCGTAAGTCTACCTTTTGGAAATCTTTCTTGAAAGCATTGATTTCAACGATTTTTCTCATCTGAATTCACGCTGGACAAAGCTAATGAAAAAGATACTACCACCTAAAACACTTACGAGTCATCCAACAAGATAGATGAGTCGAATTCTTTTAACTCTATCGCCGAGAATTCTACTTGCGAGAGGCGAGATTATCTCAAGAGATTCGTATTAGAAAAATGGGAAGGAGGTAATGATTAGCCTCACTTCTTTTTAATAAAAAGACTATATACAGCAGCAATAACTACCACAACTGCACCGCCAACTACACCGCCGATGATCAACCACTCTGTAGGGATTCCTGTGCCGTCAGTTGTCACATGGTGAATGTCTGAAGTAGAGGGGCCATAAGTCGAGCTCTCGTCATATCTGGCCCAAATGGAGCCCCCAGTAAAGGTATCAGAAATATTCCAAGTAAGAGTAGTAGTTCCACTGACGCCGGTTTGGGATGTTCCTAATAATTCATCATCAATGTAGAATCGTATTGTTGCAGAAGATATTGGAGTGCCCCCATCCATTGTAGTCAAAACTGCGGAAATGCTGATATTGCTGCCAGGAGTAACAGCAGAACTGACACTCAATGAGAGAGAAGTAGGAATCTTCTGTTTTGCAGCACTCCAGTCCCATTCGAATACGTGTGTAAAGTAGTTTGCGATGTCTCGACTATATATTATTACACCAGCTTCTCTGTTTTCATTAACTGATTCATAAGACCAGTTAATACTTGAAACAAGAACGATTTTTCCATCCACAATTACTCCTTTATTGTGGGTCCACTCGAAGTATGTGTTGTTATCAAAGACTGTTTCAATACCATTGCCAATGAGGTAAGTACGGACCACATCCATCCCTGAGCTGTCACCATCTAGGATAACTCTTATGGTTACACCCCTTCCGGCAGCAGCTATTAACTCTTCAAGGAAGTAATCATCTCCGGCGTCCCAATAACGTTTAATATACATTTGTTGAACATCTATGGTGCTAGTGGCCGATCGCAGGAGCTGTATTATAGTGGCGTTGGAGTTGTCCGGAGATAGAACGGGTTGAATACTCATAGATCCCACAAATTCTTGAGAAGAAAATGGATTGGGTGAATCAGGATAAGAACCAGTTGGAATGTAACCGCTGAGAGTATCTTCATGAGCAGGGTTCTGTACGTATGGTGTTGCAATGAGCATATCGTTTGCGAATACATTAAGGAAATAGTTGACTATGCTTTGATCTTTAATTGCGACGCCCCATTCTCTGTTGCCATAGCTTGAATCAGGCGGAATACCGGTCTTGGCCCAATTACTACTCTGAACAAGTACGACCTCCCGGTCAATGATTATGAATTTGGCGTGAGTAAAGGTAAACTCCGTACCATTAGATTCGAAAATATTGAGATTAGGTGCTGGAATGCTTGCTTTGGCTTGGGACAGGTTGTACATGGTCGCTCGGCTCCAGTGAGTTTCGGCTCCTGAAGCGTGTCCCTCAGAGATTATGACATTCATCTCCATAGTATGGTTTCTGGCCAGTGCATCATTTAGTTCTTTGACAAGGAAGCCATTGCTTATTGAATAAATTTCGATATCGATCTCGAATTTGGCACTCCGCAAATATTCTATGGTTAAATCATAACTCGAATCAGGTGATGTATACGCTGTAACATTCTTTATTCCCGTGAATTTGGTTGATGGAAAGCTGCTAATCTTAGGTGAAGACGCTTGTATCGGGGAAAATCCTTGATTGTCAATATAGCTTTCTTGTGAGAATCCGAAAGTGTACATCGAAAGACATATCGCAGCAATTAGCGCAAATACAAATACTCTTTTTCTCATCAGTACCACCATATGTTTTTAGGTATCTTAAGAGAATTCTCTTAAATAGGTATCTATTATAATATGAATCTGCTGTTGAGATTACATTTGTGGTGAATCTATTGAAAAGAAGACTTGAATATGAGATAAGTTCGGATGAAGAAGTAAGGAGGAACTTGGAGCGTCTTAAGGATAAGGCAGATGTTACCATGAGGAAATTGGAGGAAGGTGGAGGTATTAGGATAAGTAATGCTTCCAGATCTCTTGTTTTGACCGTAATACCTATGCTAACGGAGACTCAGAGTTTCTACATAGCTACCGCAACGGTTACCAGTTTAGAATCATATGACATTGTGAAAGGGTGTTTTGGAGATCCAAAATCTGAAACAAAGCTTCTTCCTACAACTCTGGATATCACGCTTGCCATAAACAGAAGTATGGCAACAAACAAGGAAGAATTGGTCAAGGAAATCTGTGAGAAATTCGATATAACAAGAGAACGATTCGAATCATATCAAAGAATAATATTCAATGCTTCTAAAGCACCTACACCGACTAAAGAAGTGTCAGACGCAACAAAGAAGCTTAAAACCCTCTAGGCTCAAAACCATTACTGTTAACCGATAATTTGAGAAAATCTGAAAAAGGTATCTCTGAGATTGCAAAATACTTAAGTAATTTCCCTCCAAAGGTTAAATAGAAATAGAAAAACTGAAGGTCCCTCAACAATGAACAAGTATCACTTCAAACTACTGCTTACTGGGGATGGTGCTGTTGGCAAAACTTCGCTAATACTAAAATACGTTGAGAATCGATTCAAACATAAGTATAAGCCAACGTTGGGTGTGGATCTGTTCATCAAGCAAATTCGTTTAGGCGATTGCGAAACAAAACTGACGATCTGGGACATTGCGGGACAAGAGAGATTCAAAATCATAAGAAGGAGATTTTATGAAGGAGCCTCTGGCGTATTACTCGTCTATGATGTGACTCGCTCAGAGACCATTGAGTCGGTTCCAGAATGGATGCAAGAACTATACGAGTATGTTGGAAAGGTACCAGTAATTACAATAGGAAATAAGGTGGATCTTACCAATAAAAGGGACGTATCTGCACGAAAGGCCAAGGAACACACCAAGTCAATTGGCAACGAGCATATGGAAACTAGTGCCAAAACAGGAAAGAATGTTAATCAATCATTCACGAGAATAGCCAAAAAAATGCTTCAATACAGAAAAAAGACTTAACTTTATTTACATGAAAAACCAAGTATTTTTTTGAGTCTCCCCGAGCCGGCAATGAGATGTGTGGAGTGAAGAAAAATGAACCAGAAGGAGTCAATCTATGTATTCAAGACGTTGCTTCTAGGGGATGGTGCTGTCGGCAAGACTAGCCTAATTTCTCAGTTTACAAAAGGATTCATCAAGAAAGACTACAAGATGACCATAGGCGTAGACATATTTTCCAAGACCGTAAACACCGACGAAGGAACGGTAAAACTATCTGTCTGGGATCTGGCGGGCCAAGAGAGATTTAAGGCGGTTAGGAGTGCATTTTTCGGAGGAACTGCCGGAGCTTTGCTGGTTTTTGATTTAACAAGAATAGTAACTTTCAGGAATTTGGTAGGCTGGTTAGAGGAGCTGTATAAGTATGGAAGTCCAAATGCTCCAGTTGTCTTAATTGGTAATAAAGTAGACCTGCCGCATCTAAGAGAAGTCAGACGGGAAGATGCAGAATGGTTCGCCCAAGAGATTGGGAGTGAATATATCGAAACGAGTGCCAAAACGGGAGAACATGTGGAAGAGGCATTCAACACATTAACAACTGAAATGGTTCACAATTCTATTGAGAAGGCTGTTAGATTGGAGCACAGGACTGAGGGCACCCGCCGTTACACCACAATAGATAGAGACAGGTTCACCAGAGAAGACAGAGAGAGGAAAAAGGACGAAGAGATTTGGTAGATTAACCGGCTTTTTTGTTAGGCAGCTCCTAAAATACCGTTGCCTATTTAAATTCATTAACTTAATCCTTATCTGGTGATTGGATGAAAGGTGTTGTTCTTGCAGCTGGAGAGGGTAAGAGACTCCACCCTTTAACCTTAACACGTCCTAAGCAAATTCTGCCTGTTGCAGGGCACCCACTTTTAGAGGTAATTCTGAGGGGATTCAAGCAGGCGGGCATAAGAAGAGCCTTGCTTATCGTTGGGCACTTCAAGGAGAGGATTGTGGAGTTATTCGGAGACGGTGAAGGCCTCGGTTTAGAGCTTGAGTATGTTGCTCAGCCAGAAATACTTGGCACAGCAAATGCCATAGGTCTGAGTGAAGAGTTTGCTGGCGATGAAGATTTCATTGTTAC
>JBHLPJ010000072.1:0-6562 GCA_048939565.1 Promethearchaeota archaeon | reverse complement strand
TCTCATCAAGTCCAAAACGCAAAAGGGTGTCTTGATGGGTTCCACACACGTGCATCAGTCTTATGTCAAGACTCATATCTTTGAGAAGACTTGTAATTCTCTGGGCTAATTTCTTATCTCGAAATCTGAACATCGATCTTAGCACCATCAAAAATTATTTGGTAAAAATGAATTACTGCAAGCTCAGTATTTCATCCCACAACCGAAGGGTCTCCTTGGCGTCTTTTTCACTTATTGTCTGAATGGCAAAACCTGCATGGACAAGCACATATTCTCCGACTCTGGGCCTGACTAAAGCGATATTCACATCTCTGGTAGTTCCGTCTCCAAAATCTACTTTTGCGACATCTCCATGCAGTTCCAGTACTTTTGCAGGAATAGCTAAACACATGAGTATGAGAGAGTTTATTTTCGATATATTTACTTTTTGGATATGGAAATAATGGTATATAGCTGTCTTTTGAAAAGCCCAAAGGACATAGGGCTATCCAAAAATATCAAAATCAGCATTGGTACACATGATCAGGGGCAGTGCCCTTGACTGATCTTCATTTTTACATTGTTTTGGATTCTATTTGCCCCTTTACTATCTTCAAGATGATTTTTTCATATGCTTCTCGCATTGCCGCTTCAAAATCGAATCCTTGAGTATCCATGGCTACTCGGTTGGCTGGAGCCCCTCGAAGATGTTTCTTGACTATTTCCTCAATCGCCTCAGTAATATCGAATTTTCTGTCTTTGAACCTAACTGTCAATGTTCTTTTATCCCAATCTACTTCTGCACCCCACTTCTCTCGCTGTAGATTGATTATTTCACCAGGCGAAAGTTTTGGGTGTAAACGTGATAATTCATCGATAGAAGGCATTGTTTTATTCTCCAGATCAAGTAATGTGTGTTGAATTCTCATTGACAAAAGCCAAGCAAACTTCCAGTCAACTTTGCATAATCTTTCAGATATCGGAATCACCAATAAGAAGTTGTATGATTAATGTTCACGAACAAATCATTTAAGTCTATTTCTGTCGTAAATCAAGAGAATCCGTCATCCAGAGCAGAGATCGAAAAATCCGACGAGCTGATAAGGAATTACCTACAGGTCAGACTGATATTTAATATAGTTTGCGGATGAGTGTTACTTCGGTCTTTTCCATGTCGTAGTCAACCAATTTCGCATTGGCCAAGTCATATATACTTTTTAGGACAACGGCAGGCTGAAATCCTGAGGCTTTGATTACTGACTCTTTGTTGAGCTTGGTTTTACTGCCATGAAGCATATAGAGTATTTTTGCATGCGGTCTTCCTGCAAACACCTCTTCAAGTAATACTATATAGATCGACAAGAGCTCCTTCAAATCGATAGTCTCTTCTTTTTCTTTGGATAGATCTTGATATAGCTTTGAGACTTTACTCATTTGCTCCCGAATCGCACCAGCTTCGTCTTTGAGACTCTTATTTTCCTTTTCCAACCTAGACAGCAATTCATCTTTTTGTTTTGTATCCTCTGATCTTGTTTCTAACTCTTCTTTCAGAGTAGATACTTCAGCCGTAAGATCTTTAACCTTCTTCTGGATTTGGTTTTTTGCACTCGCTAGAGCCGAATTAAGGCTGTTTACGCTCTCTAGAGCTTCATCCAGTTCTTTTAACTCTTCGGTCAACTTTCTAATCCTCCTTCTTCTTCGTATATTATTATATCATTGAGATAAACATAAGTTTTTGGATACCATACACTCTTTTATTAACCAGAGACTTAAAAAAAGAAAAGAAGCAAAAGCGATAAAGTTATATATTTTTACGATTCATGGGTAAAGAAGTTGGTAGGCAAAAAGTTCCATCTCTATTTGTTTCTCCCCCTCTCCCCCCTCTATGGAGATGGCTCCTCTTTTACGGAGATGGGGCTTGCCAATCACCAACCATCGATAGAGCGTATCATTTTTCCGGCCTCTTGATTCAAAAAACACAATTCTACCAATGCTGCAATTATAGCTGATGTTTTTGACCCAGCTATGACTCTGCACCATAAGACTTAATAGAAAGGTGTCTCAGATAGCATGACCTCTGAGAGCGAGAATCCAGGGGTATAAAAATTGCAGTATGTGATATTACCTAATGAGAACATTAACAGTTTCTTTGAAAGCCTGAAAAAATATGGAAGGGTTTTCGGACCAGTAAAATCTGGCGTATCATCATATGCCTTTCGAGAAGTAGATTCCCTAAAAGAGGTGAATCTCGAGTATCCACGAACAATGATACCGCCAAAAAAATTCTTTCTGAAACCCTCTGAGACTATTTTTGAATTCGATGAAGTAAGTAAGGAGTATAGCGAGGTCTTCGAAAATAACGACAATTTCGTAATCTTAGGAATACATGGATGCGACATAAACGCAATAAAGCTTCTGGACAGAGTGTATATTGATGAGTTTCAAGACAAGTATTACATGAAACGAAGGGAAAGGAGCTTTCTAATTGGGGTAACCTGTGAGCCAGATGAGCATTGTTTCTGCGAATCCATGGGAACATTTTATCCTGTCGACACATTCGATTTGTTTATCAATGGACTTGCCAAAGCAGCTTTCGTAAGAATTGGAAGTGAGAAAGGTTATGAATTTATAATTGAGAATAAGGAGCTCTTCAGGGACCCTGATGACAAAGAAATTCAAGAGTTCAAAAAATGGCAGAAGCAACGCCTAGATAAGTTCAAGCTTAAGCTAAACACTGCTGGACTTACTGATATGCTTGAATTGGTGCCGGATGATAGTGAGATTTGGAAGAATGAAGCAGATAGATGTTTTGGGTGCGGCACCTGCAATTTGGTCTGTCCCACATGTAGATGCTACGACGTAATAGATAAGGTCAATCTGGATATAAAGACAGGAGAACGGGTCCGGGAGTGGACCTCATGCATGTTAAGAAAGCATGCATTAGTTGCAGGTGGTTTGAATTTCAGACCAACCAGGGTAGAAAGACTCAGAAATAGATTTAACTGCAAATCTAGCTTGAGAGAGGATGTAGT
This sequence comes from Promethearchaeota archaeon, assembly GCA_048939565.1. Lineage (GTDB taxonomy): Archaea > Asgardarchaeota > Odinarchaeia > Odinarchaeales > JBHLKK01 > JBHLKK01. Next base: position 3,551 of record JBHLPJ010000072.1, on the reverse strand, counting down.
AAACTGTGTCGGCTGCGGCAGATGTACTGTATACTGTATGGCAGAAATTGATTATGTTGAGGTTCTGAAAAAAGTGAGGGGTGAATTATAATGGAAATAAAGAATGTTTTGGCCCCGTCCCCAGCTAGAATAACCAAAATAGAAGAAATGACTGAAATAGAAAAAATGATTCATGTGGAATTACTGGACCGTGAATTCGCAAGAAATTTTGCCCCTGAACCTGGTCAGTTTGTAGAATTAGGTGTTCAGGGAGTTGGAGAAGCTCCAGTCTCAATATGCACGTGTCATGAAGGATCCGAAATAGTTGAGTTTGTCATTAGAAAAGTCGGACGGGTTACGAATGCAATTCATAAATTAAGCATTGGTGATACCCTCTGGATCAGAGGACCATATGGCGTAGGTTTTCCGATGGAGAAAATGGAAGGAAGTAATCTCTTGCTTGTAGCGGGGGGACTTGGCGTTGCTCCTCTAAGAGGAGTCTTACAGTATGCCATACTCAATAGGAAGAAATACAAAGACATAGCCGTTTTCTATGGAATACGCTCATATGATTTGATGCTTTTCTCTGACGAATTCTCACAGCTTCTTCGTGAAGGAGAAAAACAGGGTATAGCATTTTATCTATCTTATGAAGATCCGGATGATAGGGAATGCAATATGCTTGAAACAGAAATGCCAGAGAGGTGCACAAAAGGCGTCGTAACTAAGCTTTTTGAATTGGTAAGAGTGTCTCCTGAAAACACCTACGCGATTATCTGCGGTCCGCCAATCATGTACAAGTTTGTCATAAAAGAGCTTATGAAACTAAACTTCGATCCTAGGCGAATATACATGACGCTTGAAAGGAGAATGGAATGTGGATTGGGCAAATGTGGACACTGTATTATGGGTGGGGCGAACTCAATTAAATACGTGTGCAAGGAGGGCCCAGTCTTCACGTATTGGGATGCATTAAATACTAAAGGAATGATTTAGGGGGCATTGGTAATGGAGAAGCCTAAAATTGGTATTTATAGCCTGACTGGATGTGGTGGAGAAGCACTTATGATATTGAACATGGAAGATGCCCTACTCGATTTGCTGAGCAAATTTGACATAAAGAGTTTTCAAGAAGGCAGCAGCTATGAGGAAGATGTAGAACTAGACATAGCTTTCGTGGAAGGATCTGTGAGCACAGAAACACATCTTGAAAAGCTGAAGAAGATCCGTGAGAAGAGCAAACTACTTGTAGCCCTTGGAGACTGCGCAATAGGGGGCTGCGTTCAGGCTATGAGGAATCAGCAGATGAGCATAGCTGAGAAGATGAAGAAAGTCTATGGAGTTGAAGAGACATATTATGATGCTCTAGAACCAAAGGGTCTTTCTGCCCATGTCAATGTTGATTTAGAGATTCCCGGATGTCCTATAGAGAAAGAAGAAACATTCAGAGCAATTACTTCTCTTTTACACGGAGATGTGCCAGAGCAAATCGACTATCCGGTTTGCGTTGAATGTAAGAGAAAAGAATATCCTTGCGTTTTAGTTGAAAAGAACATGCCTTGCTTGGGGCCAATTATCGTTGCAGGATGTGATGCTAGGTGCCCAGGGCTAGGCTTGGACTGTATTGGATGCAGAGGGCCAATCAAGGACGAAACCAACGCAGCAGCAGAACTGGACATTCTACTGGAAAAGGGATATGATAAGGAAGATATTTCCAATAGACTAAGGATCTTCTGTGGGAATTTTGAGGATATCCAAAAGATAACCAAAGGTATTTCTCAAAAAAGCAAATGAGGGAAGAAAATGAGTAGAAAGATAAGTATTGAGGAATTGACACGTGTAGAGGGACACGGCGGAATAGAAGTCGTGTTTGAAGGCAATCAGATAAAAGATGTCAAGATGAATATCTTTGAAGGTCCGAGATTCTTTGAAGCCTTTATTGAAGGGGTATATTATGACAAAATCCCAGACATTACGAGAAGAATATGTGCGATTTGCACAGCTTCCCACAGCCTAGCTTCAATAAGAGCAATAGAAAATGCTTTCGATGTAAAAGTCACTGAGCAGACTAAAATCCTACGAGATCTTTTGATCCACGGCGAAATGATTGAAAGTCATGCCTTACACGTATTTATGTTGGCACTGCCAGATTTCCTAGGATTTCATGATGCTGTAAGAATGACAGAGAAATACCCAGGGGAGGTAAAAGCAGCTCTACAACTCAAGAAGGCCGGGAATCTTATTCACAACGTATTAAGTGGAAGAGAAGTTCATGGAATGAACGATAGAGTAGGTGGATTTTCAAAAGCTCCGACTGAAAAAGAGTTACTTGAAATAAAGCAACTGATGGAATCCACAAAAGGGACAGCTATGCTTGCCGTAGAACTCTTCGCAAAATTCGATACTCCCAAATATTCAGATTCAGAAAACGTACTTATGGCCCTAGATCCAGGAGATAAATTCGGATTTATTGGAGATTATGTTTTGATATCGGGCGGCGAGCGACGCCCCATTAAAGAATATCGGCAGTTAACAAATGAGAGAACCGTCAAGCACTCTCATGCAAAATTCTCATCATACAATGGTTCATCATTCATGGTGGGAGCCTTACCACGAGTTCTCCTGAACAAAGACAAACTAGATGGAACAGCCAGAGAATTGTTTAATGAACACAGAGATTTGATTGTTCAAAACAATTCAGTAACGAACAATCTGGCGCAAGCAATCGAGCTTGTTCATTCAGTTGAAAGGAGTATAGAAGACATAGAAGTCTTACTGAGTATGGGAGTTCATCAAGAGGAACTGGTAGATATAAAAGTCAAGGCCAGCAATGGTGTAGGAGCCGTTGAGGCACCCAGAGGTATCCTCTATCACAATTATGAATTTGACAGCAACGGTCGCATCGTCAAGGCAAATGTGATTACACCAACTGCCCAAAATGCAGCTAACATGGAGAAAGATTTTCGTGTTACTGCCAAGAACTTGATAAATGAGCCCGATGACAAGATAAGAGAGGCTTTGGAGATCGTTGCAAGAGCTTATGATCCTTGTATCTCGTGTTCAGCTCACCTTGTCAGAGTCATACGTTAAATTGTTCTTCTCTTTTCTTGGAAATCCTAGAGATTCAGCAATACCTGTTCTAGTAAAGACAAGTATCAACATATAGCCTAAGATATTGATTGCCACTATTGATCCGAGAAATATGCCCAGTAATCCGACTTCTACAGGTACATGGAATAGAATCGCCAGATAGCTTCCTACGATTAACGTAATGGAAATATTCGAAGCCCAGGTTGCAAAAAAGGGCCTCTTCCTTAGTATATAGGCTGCTGTCGAGGCGATTAAATTCGCCACTGTTCCGCCAATTATATCTATGACCCCCAGCCCTCCAAAAACATTTGCAACCACATTTCCTAAGGTCACTCCACCGATTACAGGCCAGCCAAAAACCACTCCTAAAGGTATTAGACAGTCGATTATTCTGACCTGAAATATCTCAAACGATATTGGTATCAAGAGAATTACACCAATCGCATAAAGCGCTGCAAAAATAGCCATTAAACTGACATCTA
>JBHLPJ010000071.1:0-6565 GCA_048939565.1 Promethearchaeota archaeon | reverse complement strand
CCTATAGTCAATGCAGAATCCGCAGGGACATCTAACCCCTCAAGGCACCAGACTATGCCGTCGGGTTCTGGCTTGGCGAACTGCTGAGCAACGGTTCCCAACGTAACGATTTTGGAGAAGTATTTCTTTAGATCAAATGTTTCAATCTCCAGCATAACTATCTCCTCAATTGTATTGCTAACTAAACCCAGTTTGAATTTCTCTTTGAGCCTTTTTAGAACTTCAGTATCGTCGAACGGACGAATCACACCTCTTCCAATAAGATCCTTTCTCGCTCTCAAATCCTTGAGATCAAATACTCTCCAGAATTCATCGATATTCACTACCCCCCAGCACTTGAGGATATTTACATAATTCTTTCCGCTAACCCACAATTCCTTCAGCTCTTTTCCTGCCGGGACCGGGACAGATAGGCTTTCCAGTGTTTCCACCAGCAATCTATCAAACAGATTGTGGTCAGGAATATCTATTAATGTGCCGTCAAGATCGAATACTATGGCCCTAAATCGTCTCTTCATTTCGCTCACTGGGAAAATCGGAATCATTCCTCATAAGTCTGAAAGAATCATGATATTTCCTATTTATAACTTTTTGATAGGAATCTTTGGGAACTCATAGCTGCAATTTGGGCACATGATTAAACTGCATTTCTTTGCTAAGAAGCACTCTTGACATTCTTTTGCCTTTTCTTCCGTAAACTTGCATCCACACAGGGGACATCTGTAGGTACCCATTAAGATCATCTCGCTATTGAAGACCTAAACTTAAAAGAACAGTATTGACTAATCCTCCTATCAATAACGCAATGACTATTGTGCTTACTCCGATGATCAGGGCATTCCTCCATCCGAGCTCACGCCCTAAGACAGCGATAGTAGCAACGCACGGAATATACAATACAAGCACAATTGTGAACACAACCATCTGAACTGGTGTCATAACCAAAGCAAAATTAGTTGTTCCAAAGACTACAACTAACATCCCAAGTGCCATTTCCTTCCGTAGCACTCCAAATAACAGCGCGACCCCACTCAAAAGGGGAAGACCTAATAATCCAACAGTCACAGGACTCAGAAAGCTTGCAGCAGGCTCCAGTACTCCGAAAAATTCCATGGAACTCAAGACCAGACTTCCTACAATAAGTAGAGGGAATGCTATGTGAATGAACTCTCTAAGCCTTAGGAAGGTTTTCTTCAAAACAGGTCTAGGATAGGGAGCTCTGAAAGGGGGCATTTCCATTACTAGACCCAAGGATTCACCCTTCATGATTTTGTTCAGGACAAAACCCACAATCGCCACAATGCCGATGTCAAATGCATAGATCAGAAAGACTGGAATCAATCCAACATATTGACCTAAAATACCCAATATAATGACAGTCCTTGCTGAGCAGGGTATAAGTGTTATGACAAAACTTGCAATCAATCTTTCCCTGCGTGTTTCTAGAATGCGGGTACCCATGATGGCTGGAACGCTGCATCCATAGCCTGCAATAATTGGTATTATGGACCTACCATGCAGTCCTAGTCTATGCATCGTGTTGTCCATCAGATACGCCATTCTTGTCAGGTATCCCGTATCCTCCAGGATTGCCAGGGCAATATAGAACAGTCCAACATAAGGAATTACAACAGCAACACCTGCTTCAAGTCCCAGAATGACTCCCCTGCCAATAATATCGCCAAAAGGCGAGGGGAGAAGTCCGAAAATTTGTTGTAAGGCAGGAGCTATGAAAGCATTCCAACCAGCTACAATGACCCCCTCCAAGAGACTACCGCCATACAACAATAATGCAAAAAGCCCAACCCAGACACCAATCATTATAAGAATTCCCGTATGCGGATTCGTTGTTATTTCACTGAGTTTGTCCTTCAGCAGTATTCCTTCATCTCTTCCGAGCATAACCGTCTCTGCGATGCTATTTGCAATACCAGAACTCTCTTTAGCAATCCTTAGAATCGCCGGTTCAGCGTGTTGTTTTTCCATCGTTTTGGCAAGATCCTCTGCTAATTCAATGACGCTTCTTTCGGATTTCGCTAGTATGCTCACTAATTCATGATCTCTCTCAAGTAATCGGATAGCCAACGCTCGATAGGGCATTCCATATGGTTTCTTTGTAGCATTGCTCTCCAATTCTTTCTTGAGTTTATGGATCAAATCCTCTACGTCCTTCCCATATTGGACCTTCATGGGCTTGACGGTTCTTTTTTTATCCGCAATCTGTAATGCTACTTCAATTGCTTCTTTTATCCCTTTGCCTCGAGTTGCCACGGCCGGAATAACTGGAACTCTAAGTATCTCGGATAATTTCTCGTGATCGATGTCTATTCCCCGCTTGTGTGCTTCATCCAGCATATTCAGTACAATAACTACCGGAACCTCGAGTTCTAAGATCTGTAACGTGAGATTTAGGTTTCTCTCAAGGTTGGAAGCATCTATTATGTTCACAACTATTGCATTCTTCTCTTCTAGTATTGCTCTTCTCGCTACCATCTGATCCATAGTTGCAGCAATAATTGAGTAGATTCCCGGCAAATCTTTGACTAATATGGTCCTTCCGTCAGACCTGGCCTTACCTTCCGTAATTTCTACCGTTGTACCAGGATAATTGGAGACCGTAACGCCAATTCCAGTAAGATAGTTGAATATAACCGATTTTCCAACGTTAGGATTTCCTACTAGAAGAACCGTTACCAGCTTCTCATCCTTTCTGCTCTCACCTGAAATCTCAGCAACTATAGAGGACATAATCCTCCGCCTCTCAAGAATGAAAAATAATCTAGGTTTTGTCCCTTTTCCATCTGTGCCTTCTTCTAGAAAATCGTCTATGCCGTCCCCAAGCAGGCGTTGGTCTAACCATAATACTGGATGCTACTTCCTTCCCAACGGCTACTTCAAATCCTCCTGCCAATCCTCCGATTCTTAAAATCAAAGGGCTATTTGGATTGGAACGCTTTTTGACAATTGCAGTGACTCCTGGTATTACTCCTACCGAAACAAGATGTTTTATCAACTTCTCATTATCGCCTGTAATTCTGGATATGATTACTGAGCAACGAGATTCTAGAGAAGAAAGACGTATTTCTCCGTTCTTTGGAACATCATTGCTTTCTGCAGGAACCAATCTTTCTAGGGATTCCTCAAGATGCCTTTCTCCATTCTCGGTGATTAGATGTTCAAGCTTATGGGCTATTGGATGAGCTTCGCTCGGATCCACACCCAATTTTGTCAAAAAATCCTTGGTGAGACGATGTTTCCTTACAACACTCATTGCCCATATTTTGCCCTTTTTTGCAAGTTTTATACCCTTGCCCGCGACAAACTCTATGACCTTAAGCTCAGAGAGATCCTCTAAAGCATCTTTTGCTTGTGATATTGAGAGTTGTGCCTCTTTTGCAACTTCTTCGAGTCTGACGAAACCGTCTCCATGCTCTAGCCGATACAATGCCTTCAGGAAGTCCTCCAATTCGGCTATCGGTGTTTTTATTTCTTTTCGCGTGATAGTTCTTCCTCCATATTGATGGTTTTCTTGGATTCTTCTCTTATAGCTTCCATCATAATGAGGGTCATAAAAGTAGTAACCAAACAGATATATAATATTTTCGTATATACGAAAGTTTTATATTAGTATATCCTAATAATTGTGATGAGGGCCTATGGTATGAGCTCCATAGAAAGCTGGAGAATATGCTATGAAATCCTTGACTGAATCAGCAGAAGAATATCTGGAAGCTATTTATCGCTTGGAAGAAGATGAGGAAGAAATCGTCAAAGTCTCCAACCTGGCAAAGGTTCTTAAATTGACTCCAAGCACAGTTACGGAAATGCTTCAAAGGTTGTCAAAACGAGGTTTTGTTCACTACATACCGTTCCAAGGTGTAAAACTTAGTGAAAAAGGTGCAAAGATGGCAAATCGAATAGTACGAAGACATCGCCTTGTTGAGAGGCTTCTTACGGATGTGTTGAAGATTGAACCAATTAAAGTTCACAAGGAAGCCTGTCGTCTGGAACACGCAATATCTCCTTATCTGGAAGAAAAACTTGAAGAGATATTGGGCAACCCAGAAACCTGCCCACATGGGAATCCGATTCCTGCAAAATCTGGGAAGAGGCTGATCCGTCTGAGAAGCTTGGTCGAAATCAAGCCCCCCGCACGAGTATTGATCGCTCGAATTTCTAATGAGGATGAGGAATTTCTTGGTTTCTTAAATGATATCGGGATAAGAGTAAACTCTGAAATAAAAGTACTCGACAAAAACCGAGACACAAGATCGTTAACCATTGCTATAGATGGTGTGAAACACATCCTCAGTTATGATTTTGCTAAATTCATACGAATCAAACCTATTTCTGAGAACTAGACGTTGTCTTTGCATGAATATTCCTCAATCTCTGTGAACTCTTTCAACGTTTTTTGTAATTAAAGCAGCCATCACACCGGCTGCGATCCCATTATCAATGTTTACAACTGCCAAGCCCAAAGAACACGATTGAAGCATTGAAATAAGTGCTCCAATTCCCTTTCCTCCTAATCCGTAGCCGCTAGAGGTGGGAACTCCTATTACCGGTATATCTACAAGCCCTGCAATTACTGAGGGTAGTGCTCCTTCCATTCCTGCGACTGCGATTATTACATCTACTCCTTCTTTCATCATCATATCTAGTGGCGGAAAAACTCTGTGAAGGCCAGCGATCCCGACGTCATATGCTGTAAAAACCTTACATCCTGCCTCCTCTGCTATCACTCTTGCCTCCTCTGCTACGGGTATATCCGACGTTCCTGCTGTTATCAAGCCAACTCCTCCCTCTTGGACCAAGGGTTGATAATCTTTGGCTTTTATTATGACCGTTCTTGCTTTATCGTTTACTGTGATCTCTGCATCTTGAAACTCTTTCCTAATTCCTCTGATATGATTCTTGCTGCATCTTGAAATAACTACGCGCTGTCTTTCTTCAAGCAATTTTAAGGATATTCTTACTACGTCATCCGGGGTCTTTCCCTCGGCCAAGATGATCTCTGGAATTCCAGCCCTAATCTCTCTCCCTATGTCAAGACGAGCAATGTGCTCCACTTCTTTGATCATAGTTGGTTTGAGTAAGCTCTCTGCCTCTTTGACTGTAATTCTTCCCCTGGCCAGTCTCTCCAAGATATTTCTTATCGTAACCATTTATATCGCCTTAGAACCCTTTAGCTAATATATCAGTGTAGGTTGAGTGAGCTACTATATCAGAAGGATGAAAAATGAATAAAGCTAAAAAAGTTATCGTTATAGACTGTCAATCTGCGGGTATATCCGGAGATATGACTATCGGTGCCCTTTTAGATTTGGGGGCAAGTCAAGAAAGGATTATCAAAGCAGCCGATATCGTAGAAAAGAATCTTCCTAAACCTGCAAGGCTTGGTGTGGAAGTACTAGATGTGGAACGTCACGGCATAAAGGCCAAAGCTTTCAATGTTGTGCCTACAAAAGAGCCAAAACCTATGAAAGCAAACGAGGCTAGGAATGTCCTCTCCAAATGTCTAGAAAAAGCTGACCTTTCAAATACGGCATCAGTCTTTTCTCTGAACGTGCTTAATAGCCTAATTGAAGGCGAATCTAGAGTACATGGGAAAGAAAATACCCTTCATTTGCACGAGTTGGCCTCTGCAGATACATTTGTCGATATTCTAGGAACAGCGACAGCCTTGGATGATCTAAAGCTGTTTGAAGATGTAGAAATATATTCTACGCCTGTAGCTGTTGGCGGAGGATCTGTCAAATTCTCTCACGGAACTTTCCCCGTCCCGGCTCCAGCTACAATAGAAATTTTGAGATCGAAGAATCATCCTATTATTGGGGGACCAATCAACCACGAATTGACAACTCCCACTGGTGCAGCCATTCTGGTTAATCTAGCGAAATCCTCCTCATTCTACCCTCAGATCAAACCAATTAAGATCGGCTACGGTGCAGGCACATATAATTTTGAGGAATTGACCAACGTTTTGAGAATAGTGTTAGGAGAGACTCCCGATCATTCCCTATCCAAAGATGAGATATACGTTATGGAAACAAACGTTGATGATGTGTCCGGAGAAGTTCTAGGCTATGCTCTACAAAGACTATTCTCTGAAGGTGTTTTGGATGCTAGCATAATCCCCACCATTACCAAGAAGAACAGACCCGGTTATTTGATCAAAATTATTGCCAACCCAGAAACCGTGGAAGAACTATCACGAGTTCTTATGGAGGAAATTGGAACCTTAGGTGTCAGGTTTTACCGTTGTTCCAGGTATTTTTTGAAAAGAAGAAACATTTCTGTAGGAATAAATATCAACGGACTCAAAGAAAAAGTGAGAGTAAAAATCGCTGAAGACACTAAAGGCAACATAATTCACATGAAACCAGAGTATGACGATGTCGAGCAAATAGCAAGAAAGACAGGCCTTCCTTTTCGTGTTGTTGAGAGAATAGCAAAAGCGGAATTGGGGAAACTCAAAAAATAATAGTGTTATTCTCCTCCCAAAAGCCCACTATTCCTCCTTCTTCCTCTTTCGTATCTCTTCTAGGACGGCAGCTATATC
>JBHLPJ010000070.1:0-6838 GCA_048939565.1 Promethearchaeota archaeon | reverse complement strand
AGATTCCTTAGAACATATGTTCTAAGATCTACCACCAAAAATCAAAGTCGATCTTTATTTCAATTTTCATCGACCGGAACTAGTCTCAGGTCACCGTTTTCGTCCAACTCTGCTACTTTTGCATCGATTGGCCTTGTGTAATTCTTGGCTGAGAATATGCTTAGAATTCTGTTGTCAAACAAGAAACGGTATCCTTTGGGAAAAACTTGATGTCCTCTGATAAGCAGATCAATTCCATTCTTCTCAGCAAACTCATTGAAAACATCTTGGCCAAAGCAAAAGATCTTTGAACCTCTATCGCTTTCAGCGAATCCTTTTACATTATCATCGGGGTCATTCCATAGGATTTCATATGTCAGAGGATCCGTTATCTTGACCTGCCTCGGTATTCTTTTCAGTTGATCTATATCACTAAGTTGAGTTGCAAGACCGCCATGAAGACATAATACTCTTTTATCGATTAGGCAGCTATAGGGTAGATGTGAAAAGAGGTTGTTGTAACTACTATAGGATTCCTGAGTTAGTCTGCTCATGACTACGTCGAGAAAGCCATAACGCGAATTGGTTTCAGGTGTCTCATGATTTCCTCTGAGCAGAATGACCCTTTTTGGATGAACCAGTTTAAGGCATAGAATGTAGTTAATGTTTTCAATCTGGTGGGATCCACGGTCAACGTAATCTCCGAGGAAAACTATGTGTTCATACCCCCTATCTAGGAATCTCTTAATAATAGAAATCGTTGATTCCAGATCGCCGTGTGTGTCTCCCACAAGAAGGGTATTTACATTGTTGAAATGAACTAAAGGTTCTTCACGTCTGAGTACGACAAGAGCCCTTTCAATTAGGAGAGCGATCTCTTTTTCTTTAAGTTCAAATATCTGCTCGGGATCTTCTAGTATTTGTCTAATTCTCTTATCCACGACTGATCGATCCTCACATTTTATTAAATACGCTGGAATCTTCAAACGATCTTTCAGTTAAGATTCGATGAGGGATCTCAGAATTCGCAGATTCTCCCTGTCCCTCATTTCCGTACCTGGGGTTTCCAAGATCATTGATACATTTTGAAACCTCCTATCGTTAACCAGGAGTCTGAATCCCTCAAGACCAATTTCTCCTTCACCTATATTTTCATGCACGTCTCTTCTGCTTCCGAGTGAATGTCTGGTATCGTTAAGATGAATCACTTTGAGCCTATCGAGACCCAAAATGGCATCAAACTCATCTATTGTGGTATTGTATGCATCTTCTTCTCTTAGGTCATATCCTGCTCCAAATACATGGCTGGTGTCAAAACATACAGCAATTCTATCCTTGTATTCAACGAGATCTATTATATCCTCCAATTGTTCAAATCTGTAGCCCAAGCTCGTTCCTTGACCTGCTGTGGTTTCAAGCAAAACCACCAATCTAGATTCTTTCGTTCTGTCTAATACTTCGTTCAGAGCTTGAGCTATCCGATTTATACCCACTTCTTCGCCAGATCCCATGTGGGCTCCCGGATGAAACACCAGATATTGTATACCCAAGGCCTCAGCCCGAACTACCTCTCCATAGAACGCTTCTACGGATTTCCTGAAGAGCTCGGTCTTTGGACTTGCCAGATTGATCAGATATGTATCATGGACCACAGCTTCTCTTAGTCCGGCGTTGATCATTTCACTCTTGAAAGCGAGGATTTCATGTTGAGTCAGAGGTTTTGCATACCACTGCCTTTGGTTTTTGGTGAAAATCTGTATGCTCTCGCATCCAATCTCCTTCCCCCTACTTGGGGCCTTATCTATTCCACCAGAGATTGAAACGTGAGCACCTAGCCAACCCATGGACGGTCCCTAAGGTTTAGAACAGAAAGAACTCCTTAAAAAGATACCATCTTTCAGTGAAGATAGTTCCAAGAAGTTGATATCTACAAATTGATCTAATGAAGAAATCTTAGCCAAATTGCTCAAACCATCTAGCCACAAGACTGTGAAAAATACAAAATGATAATATAGATATCAGGATTCTCGATTAAAATATTGATAATATCGCAAAATATATTAGACTTTGTGTTTTATCTTATTATATGGAGCTTAATCTCCATAGAGGTGGAGAGATATGAGCGATGATCATATCGTTAAGAGAATGTCCGAACTCAACGGGATATTGGAGAATCTCTTGCTGCTGAATTTTACAATCTTTCCCGATCCCCTAGAAAAAGAAGATAAGCCTATAGAAGAGCAAATTACAGAGTTCATTGGATTGCTAGCCGAAACAGAAAAAGCCCTGGATGCGTTTGGAAAATGGATCAGAACAAGGCAGAAAGCTTACGAGTATATAAAAACGTTCTTTAAATTCCTGCGTGCAGCTATCTCTGAGAAGGGGGACTTGAAATCGAGAATGAAGCTAATAGTCATACCCCTACTCAAAGATATATCACACAATATAGATGTGGAGAAAAAGCTTGGTTCAAAACTTAAAGAGGTTTTTCCAAAAATCAGGAAGGTTGCTGAAGGACATGACACAACGCTAAAGAGAATGTCAACATACCGTGAGATTATCGGCTACGATTCAAGAGAATGCATTTCCGAGGTTGAAACATTACTTAAGGCGATGGTTGACGGCCGATTGAAGGAGGCCGACAATCTGCTGGAGACAATCAAAGCGAGATATGAAAAACTAAGGGAAAATTCTGAGAAATCTTTTGCTAAGGGTGAGGGGATTACTCCGAAATGAGTATATGATTATCATTCCTTTCCTGTTCTTTCTCCAAGCGAGTATTCTAATCATTCTAGCCTGAGAAAAGTCGGATCATTTGAATTAAGGTGCAACTGCTTCAAACTCCCCGTCTCCAGAGATTTATCGCATAGAAGTGCAAAAATATCTCCAAAATCTATCTGTTCATATTGATCAAACACTTTTGCTCGAACATAGGTAATCCATTCTTTATCTGCATATGTCGGAGAAAACCTGTGAGTCTCCAATATATTGTATGCATGTTGCATGGCTTCTTCGAGCTTCTCAAACTTCATCTCGACAAGTTTCAGTGGATCTGCATTGATAAGCTGAAGTACAATCTCTCTGTGTTCTCCTAAATTGTGGGAAGCCAAAGTAATCTTGTTCTTAGGGTAAATTCTGTTCACGAGGATGAGTGACAGTTCTTTTTGGGAAACTCTCATTTTATCAAGTTGTGGTGTCTCCCAGAAGGTCTCGACCTTTTGAAGATCTATGGGTTTTTTTGATGTCACGTCTCAAATCCCTCTCCGCGGGGGGTGTTTATATTGTTAGGTTCTTCGACATATGGTTGTGCTACTCCAATGATTTAAATTCAGCTAAACGGAGGGAGCTATCATTCTGGAGAAAACAATCGTAGAAAACAAGCAAACCAAACTCGAGGAGATACTGGATAGATTAAAGCGAAATGCGGCACTCCTCGATGTTGTATATGCATCAAACGAAGGAATGCCAATCGCTTACTCTTCAACCCTGCCAGAGACCAAGATTGACCTAGTCTCAGCTTTGGGAGCTGCCAAAATATCACTTGCGAATGATTTTTCAACAAATGTGTACAACTCGTCGACTCCTATTCCGCTCAGGAGATTCATCCTCGAGCATGAAGATCCTAGGAGGATAGACGGCTGCAGGCGTGTAGTCATTATGCCTCTTTTGGAGGGTATTCTGATAACATTGTCTTCTAAGGTCAATTTAGGCCTGGTTCTTTTGGAAATGAGAAAAGCCGCACAAATAATCGATCAAACAATATAGAGGATGGGAAATGAGGCATCTCTATAAGATATTGATGATAGGAGAAAGCGGAGTTGGAAAAACAACCTTTCTGCTGCGGTTTCAAACCGGGAAATATGTTCCGGCAACTTCCACCGTTGGACTAAAGCCAATAATAATGGGTTTAAGAAACGGCTGTGGAGAAGTTATCAACTTGCAGATTTGGGACTTTGGCGGTCAGGAACATTTCCGCTTTTTTCAAGATAGCTTTTGCAGAGGTGCTCACGGGGCGATAATAATGTTTGATACTACCGATAACTTCTCTTTCATCAAGATTGGTGGTTTTTGGCTCAACTTTGTTAAGAGAAATGCGGGGAGCATACCTGTAATCTTGGTGGGAGCCAAAATTGATCTTCTTGATCGTCGACTGATCTACGAGGAAAATGTTGAGTTGCTATATCAAGAAAATAACGAGGTCAAGAAGGTAATATTCCTAAGTTCTAAGACCTCTCCTCCTGAGGTCATCGTTTCAGTATTTCAAGATTTAGTGGATTTTATTGATAAAGAGGGGATAGAAGCATGGACAATGAACAAATGATTCGAGCAGAACTTACTGAGTGGGATGAAAAGCATTACAAAATGGCATGTCCAATTTGCGAAAGAAAGATACCTTTCAAGCTGAATTGGGACGAACATATGAAAAATATTGGAGAGACAGATGGAAATCCATATGGGATATCAATTATTCACGGTGAAGGAAACAGAGTTCATGCCTTAACTGTTTTCGTTGATAGGGAAGGAATTATCCGACGAGGAAATGTGTCTGATAGAGTTCTTATGGTAACTAGAAAACGGTTTCCAAAAGAAAGGGAGGAATCAACATCTTCAGAATCTGATTCTCGAAGAATCACTCCTCCACCGCTGAATAAAACATGGCTCCAGGTCTTTCAAGATGAGCCTGATCTTGATGTAGAGCTAATAGTCTTCAATAGGGATATGAGGAGCTACGGGGGTTTCTATAGAGAATTACGCCCCTCGAAGTTCTTTGATTTGGTTGAATCCTCAATTGAGGGGCCAATCCAGCTCATGAACGAAGGAATTGTCCAGATCATTCCGGCCAAAAAACACACCTTTGTTTTTAGGGACGGCAAAAACATCGAAAGAATAGAACCGTTAGTTCATTTCTTCAATAATATTGATAATGAGATATCGATCGAAAGGCTTCATAGAATGCTTCTGAGAATCCTCGTACAATATGCTTCCCTTCCATCAGAGACCTTTCTTGATGATGCATCAATCATGGTTAAGGATTTGCATAAACTGATCCGTATTGACTTCAATGATATTCCTGAATCAGCTTGGGATACTGTTCTAGGAGCGATTGGAAGAGTATTGGCTCCTGAGAGGCTAAAAGAAAAAGTGTGGAATATGGAGTTGCACAAACTCCTAGAAATGCTCCCCCTAGATGATTCTGCTTTTTTTGAAGATGTTGTCAAAAACTACCCAAATCTAAAGAATTTGGGAATTATTTGCGAGTGTGATTTATGTGGCAATTGAAGGACTAAGTCGAAAATTAAGAACATGGAGATTTTTGATTGGAACGGGGCGTAAGCTCTCAAAAGAGAATGTCGGCAGCAAACTGATTATACCTGAATTCTATAGAGGAGTCAAAAGATCAGGATTTTGGGAGTATTTAGGTTCGTCCAATCCGAAAACCATCGAAGAGGTAATTGACAGATTTAGAATCCAACGAAAGGAGTATTTACGTAGTGTGTTTGATCTTCTGGTGGATAAGCAAGTGTTGATGCCAATGCTCAACGATCTGGGAGATCGAGCCTATTGTGTCAACGAGAAGGCACTCAAAAAGTGGCTAAAGCTATCCCCGACCTACGAAAAATCTTTTGCTCCATTCTTTGAATCATCAGAGAAGAATGAGCTGATAATGCGATATTTGCAGGGCAAAAAAACAGCATTCATCTCCCGCGATGAGATGATCAAATGGTATAAGACATTGAGTGAGGAGTTCCACAAAACTGGAAGAGAGTTACTCATGACCTTTGGAGGTAATGAATCTTTCAGAGGGAAACACATTCTTGACCTAGGATGTGGTTTCGGTGATGAAATTCAGCAGCTTTATGAAAGATTCAACGGAGATTGTAGAATTACGGGAATAGATTTTGACGGTGCTCTAGTCGAGATTGCCAAGAGAAGGGAAGTTACCGACCAGAATGGAAAAACCAAGCGATTAGGCGATCTTCAGAACGTAAAAATACTCACTGTAGATCCAGGAAAACCCTTTCCACTTGATGATGAATCCGTAGATACGGTTTTTTGTTTCGCTCAACTGTACTGGCCAAAACCTGAACAACAGAAGTTAGAGATACAAGAATCTTGTCGTGTGCTTAGAGCTGGTGGAAGGCTGCTCGTCGCAGGAATATTTGATCCAAACAATCCTTTGGTGCTCTGGGTTCAACCCCATGGTGGACACGGTTTTGTTTCTAGGAGTGATTTCACACAATGGTGTAAAGATGCTGGAGTGGAAAAGCAGTCTTTCGGTGTTCTTGGAGGTTTATTTGTTGGTGAAAAGGTCTCCTCTGGTTAGAAGTGAGTCTTGTCTCTTATGACCAAGTGAATCTATCTAATTTGCTGGAACCTATAGCTTGCGGAGGAGATTACTACTCGATAAAGCTCTGCCCTCTCCTACAATTTTATTTTGACTTCCTGACTTCTGATCATACTTAACCTTTTCTTAGAACATATGTTCTAAATATTCTTCTCAATCGCGAATTTTCTCTTATTATTAGTCATTACATAATTCCTTACAGGGAGAGAAAAACAATCCTTAATTATCGAGTGGCTTCTAATGCATATCAGCTAAACCTCGACTGGGGGAAGGCCATTTTGATTTGGATAATCGGGATAGAAGAAACCTACGAGAGCCAAAGGATCCTGCATGAACTGAAAGATTCAGGCTTGGATCATAAATTCCTTGGTTGGAAAGATATAACTCTGCCATTAAGCGAAGTGCCCGATTTGTGCGTTTTTAGGACTCCTGTAGGTTTGAGGGGATTGTATGTTCCCTACATGCTCTCTGTGATGGAAGAGTTGGAAAGGCAAGGCTGTAAGACAATCCCAT
>JBHLPJ010000069.1:0-6845 GCA_048939565.1 Promethearchaeota archaeon | reverse complement strand
AGTTCTATGGTGTGTCTTTTTCCCGACAAACTACCATCTCCTTAAATCCGACAAAGCTTCAATAATTCAATTGTTGCAGTTTATTCTGCTATAAGTCAATATCCTTCGTTTTCTGTATTTGGCCTGCCATACTGATTTTTGGGTCAGCTATATTAGTTTTCAGAGTTAACTCAACCGTCCCTTCCAGATCTTTTCATTGTACTGCCTTTCAGGACGCCATCTTGGCGCATTTAGAACTATCCAAACCAAGAGCGTTACTGCCAAAGCTCCAACAATGAGCAGGATGACCATTAGTAATGGAAAACCGCCAACCATCCAGAAGTGATGGTGGAAATCGTCTGAATTAAGAATGTAGAAGAACATAGTATCAACTCCAATCTACCTGTCAATGATGGTGTTCGTGTTTCTTGGTTTTTTCCTCCTCAGGTTCCAATCCTTTTGGTTCGTATTTCCTCAGTGTTTGGCTGTTAAGAGCAACTATGACCGTGCTCAAAGACATGAGAAGTGCTCCAATGGCAGGACTTACGACTATGCCGAGACTGAGTAGAATGCCGGCTGCCAGTGGTATGGCAAATATATTGTAGCCTGCTGCCCACCATAGATTCTGGACCATTTTCGAGTATGTTTTGCTTGAAAGATTCGTAATCTTTGGAACGTCTCGGGGGTCATTTTTGACAAGGATTATGTCCGCACTTTCAATGGCTACATCGGTCCCCGCACCAATGGCTATGCCAACATCTGCTGTGACAAGTGCTGGAGCATCGTTTATGCCGTCGCCAACCATGGCTACCTTGTAACCTTCTTCCTTCAGGAGCTTGACCTTTTCTGCTTTCTGATGCGGTAGAACTTGGGCAAAGTAGTCGTCTATATCCAATTCTTCTGAAACCCATCTGGCAACCTCTTCGGCGTCTCCTGTAAGCATGTAGACCTTGGTTCCACTCTCTTTGAGTTCTTTGATAGCCTCGTAGGATTCATCTCTTATGCTATCGGAAAGTGCAAATGCTCCTGCAAGTTCATCATCGACCACGGTGAAGACAACGGTTTTTCCTTGTTCTTGAAGCCTCTTAATTTTCGCATCTGCAGGTTTTATTTTCATGTCTTTTAGAAGATTTGGACCCCCTATGTATACTTCTCTGTTTTCGACCTTCCCGTAGGCACCCTTCCCCGGTATTGCCCTAAATTTGCTGGTCTTGGGGATGGCCACCCCGTTTCCTTCTGCGTATTCGAAAATGGCATGCGCTATTATATGCTCCGAATTCCGCTCCACGCTTGCAGTCAGGCTTAAGAGTTCCTCCTCTGGAATAAAAGAAACAACATCGGTAACCCCAAACTTTCCCACTGTCAGTGTTCCAGTCTTGTCAAAAATAACGGCATCCAAATCCTTGGCCATCTCAAAGGCTTGTCTGTCTCTTATGAGTATTCCGCTTTTGGCCGTGATAGAAGTGGAAAGGGCAACAACCAAGGGTATAGCTAGACCAAGTGCGTGAGGACAAGCTATGACCAGGACCGTTACGGATCTTTCGAGTGCAAAGGCGGGAGTCTGGAAAATAAACCATGTTGCATAAGTTATTATTCCCACTGCAAGAGCAACATAGAAGAGAAGTGCAGAGGCTCTGTTTGCCAAATCCTGAGTTTTCGATCTACTTTCCTGAGCTTGTCTTACAAGTTTTATTACTTGGGCTAAATAGGTGTCTTCTCCCGTTCTTTCGATTCTTACGTTAAGGACGCCTTCTGTGTTTATGGAACCGCCTATGACTTTACTCTCCATTTTCTTGTGAACGGGTCTGGATTCTCCCGTTAGGAGGGCTTCATTTACGAAGGATTCTCCTCCGATTACAACACCGTCGGAGGGTATTTTTTCTCCCGGACGAACAATGACAGTATCATCAACCTTTAGTTGTGAGACGGGAATCTCCACAATTTCACCGTTTCTTACCAGGTGGGCTGTTGTGGGCATTATTTTGACAAGCTCTTCCAATGCTCTTGAAGCTCCAAGAACACTCTTGGCTTCCATCCAGTGTCCGAGGAGCATTACATCTATCAGTGTGGCAAGTTCCCAGAAGAAATCTTTTCCGGCTATAAGAAAGACGGTTCCGGAAGAATAGAAGAAGGCCACAGAGATTGCCATAGCTATTAAGGTCATCATTCCTGGTTGTCGCTTTCTCAATTCCCTTGAGCTACCTTTTAGGAAAGGCCAGCCACCATAGACGTAGACGATGGCAGATAGAATGAATAGGACTTCTTCATGAAAAGGTATCGTTAGGCTGAAACCGAACCAGGTCTGGATCATTTCGGAAAGAAGCAAAATAGGAACGGTGAGCAGCAGTGAAACCAAAAATCTTCTCCTAAAATCCTCCAAATGATGAGCGTGCTGTCCAGCACTGTGGTCTTTTTGGTGTTGATTGTGCTTCATTCCTATGATCGCCTTCGGATCCTGTGATATTATAACTGTGTTATAATTTTTGCCTTATAAAAGTAGTGACTTGGAGAATTATACGTGGGTTCCGGAATACTAGGGAAGAATGCAAGTTTCCACATTAGGTAGAATTCAGATTAGAAGAAACAAGAAAGGCAATACCGTGAAAAATAAGCTTGTGATAATCATTCCCCTAGTTACCACTACGCGATGGATGACGATGCTTAGCGTGACTGCTGTGATTATCCAGAATGTTGACATGATTGCCAGCATCAGGTTTTGTGACATTTTTAGGAGGGGTGATAAAAGAATCACCCAGAGCACGCCGGTTAAATAAAGACTCCAAGAGATTACCAGCAGAATGGTCAGTATGCTGGCTGTCAACTTCTTGGCTTCCCTAAAGACCTGTGGAAGTGCTTTCAACCCTGGAAGTTCCAGCATCGCGGTAAGCAGCGAGATGGCACTGAAAGTCACAGGAACCAGGGAAAAGCTGATCGTAGATACCATAATGCTGGCTCCTACTGTAGTAAGAATACTGATGAGTCCCGTACCCAATGATAGACCGAGGAGTGCCACCTTTTCAGCCAGGTAGAATCGACATGGGTCTTCCTTTCCCCAATCAACTATCAGGCGAGTACGATTATAGCCGATACCCATTTCCTCAGCAGATAGTCTGCCAAAATATCTGGCCCAGCTCAGCCCGATAAGAAGCCACAGCACCAGTACAACTACAATTAGATAGAAGCAGATGAAGAGGACATAGTTGAACTCAGACATTAGAACCAGAAATAACGCGATGAAGCCCCCTGTAATCATTGATACTACCAAGTAGGGAACATCTATCCTCTCTTCTTCAGGTTGCTGCTTTTCATCAGGTGAAGGGCGTGAGAATGAGCTTTTGGACCAGCAAATAGCAATGAGAACGCGTTTTAACAGCCGCAGGGGGAATAAACGCAAATACGTCCAGATGCCGCTCTTTTGGAATTCCTCAGAGTCTGGAGAGACGTCCCTTAAAGAATCCTGCTCTGTCGTGAAAAGTGTGATTACTACAAGCATGAGGATATGAAGTAGAATAGAAAGAACCATATTGGTTATCAGATAATCCAGCCGCACCAAATAGATCTCATAAACTGAAGTCTTCACGAGAGCTGAGGCGGAGTGTATAATACTTAAGAGATCATACCATAAGCCCGAAACGAGTAGATAGGCAACAATCGTAATCGAAATCACTGCAACTGCGATACCAACCACTTTTCTCTTTGAGACCTTTGTGGGTTCTGCCATAGTACATATCACCATTTTATGTTCCCAGAGAAAGTGAAGTTTCAAAAGATGTCCTATATGGAAATATCACTCGTCACCGGCAAATCTGATGATTACAAGATCTTTATCAGGATAACAACTTCCTTCTACTATGAAGTTTCACATTTTTCTTTAGATGCGGAGAAAATTACCTATTTCTTGTCTGATTCCAAATGATGTTATCCAAAATTGCTCATCATCGTAATGCTTTTCCGGGCGTCGTGAATTAGATCTTCTATAGTGGATTAGGTCCATGTTTTAAAGACTTAAATATTTCGGTTATTATAGATTTTTCTTAACTATGTTAACCTATTTATTATATAAATAAAACTTGGCTAAAACAATAATAAAACAGCTGACTAAAATCATCGAAAAATATCCTGAAGTGATTGATACAGGGGTCTTCAAGGCAAATCAAATCAAAAAATAGGAGGATTTGAAAAAAGGGGATAGTTATTCGATAGTTAACTTGATCTTATTTTCCTTTCTTTCCTTTCTTCTTTCCTTCTTTCTTCTTTTTGGACATTCTTTCTCATCACCTAATTTTTTACAGATAGACTTTTTGGGACAGTCAGTCGTCTTCTTCCCAGTCTTCTTCTTCGTCCCAATCTTCTTCTTCCCAGTCTTCTTCTTCCATTCTGAACATTCGCGGTCACCTTATTGTTTCTAATTTTCCCCAGTAGATATTATTCATATTATCATTATTGTGTCCAAAAACGATTGTAGGAAAGACTAATTTGGGAATAATCGCAACAAAATTAATAATTTTCAAAATTTGGGTATTTTTTCATGAGTTTATCAATAAAAAAGGTCAGAATCAAAAGATTTTCCAAAAATAAGTTCTATTTTGAACTAATAAATCTGTCCTATTCCTGGGGCATTGAGGTTTGGAGGCAGACATGGAAGGTTTTGTCCAAAGACCACAAGAATTCAGGGTGAGATCAGATTGTGATAGTTAAGTTCAAGCCTGCTTTAGTTCATGTTTGTTAAATACCAATCAATCGAGAATCAATTCTGGAATCCTTCATAGCTATTTTTCAGGACCAGTATTGGACCGATAATTGGACCAATACTCAGAGCAATGATTTGGTAATCAAAAGATTTATATATAACAATGTTATATGATATAACACCGTTATATCTAATAAGGTATTAGGGTGAAAAAATATGAAAAACATAGTAGAAACAGCAGTTGAGGCAGGCAGCTTCAAAACACTGGTTAAAGCAGTTCAGACAGCAGGTCTTGTAGAGACTTTGAGCAAGAAAGGGCCGTTCACAGTTTTCGCACCGACAGATCAAGCTTTCGCGAAATTACCTAAAGGAACTGTAGAAGGTTTGTTGCAGAACAAAAAGAAGCTTACAGATGTTCTTACATACCATGTTGTGGCTGGCAAAGTCATGTCAAAGGATGTGGCAGGTCTCCGATCAGCCAAAACATTGCAGGGCCAAATGATTTCTATTGATACGAGCAAGGGAGTTAGGATAAACAACGCAAATGTCGTCAAAGCAGACATCGAAACATCCAACGGAGTAATCCACGTAATTGATACAGTTATACTTCCAAAGTAATTGATTTCTGCCTTCAAAAACATCTTTTCCTTTTTTTTGAAATGCTGATTTTCCGTATTCAATAATGATAAAAAATGTTGAACAGAATTCTGTTCAACGGGTTCGTCATATGGCAAAGTAACTAACCTTTAGTTACCCGCTTTTTGGGAATGCTTAGCCCTAGGGATTTAGGACATATACGCTGAAATTCAGAAGAGACGCGATTGTTACCCACACAATGTAGGGAATGAGGATAGCCGCTGCCAGCTTAGAAACTCTTGCGTATACTACAATATTGGCAAATATGGCAATCCAGAGAACTACGATAACAATGAAACCGAATAATGGTGATTGTAAACCAAAGAATGCCCAGGACCACATCAGATTTAAAGCAAACTGTATCACATAGACGCCCAAAGCTATCTTTACAGCACGTTTGTCAAAACCTTCCCGCCATACTAGAAAGGTCGAAATGCCCATAAGAATGAACAAGGTCGACCAGACCGGTGCGAATATCCAGTTGGGTGGAGTCCAACCTGGCTTAATTAGAGTTGGATACCATGTCTCTAGTGATTCGAAATTGAAGATATTCCCCGCAAAGCCTATTAAAAGGCTAGATATTATGCTCACAGGTGCTTTGATCCAATCGCTTAGTGGTTTTCCCTCCAATAATAACACCTCAAATTGCTAGATATCGAGTCTATAGCTGAAACGTTATTAAGTTTTTCTCCGCCACATCACTTTTTTGAGTGGGTGATTGAAATCTATCTCTTGTTTTGTGTTTGTGAACCATCAATCAGCTTTTAGCTTACTGCTCTTAGCTCTTCAATTAGCCCACGGTCTAATAGATTTAAATAAGAAGTAGATAACTGGGAGAGGGTTGTGGTAGAAATAATCATTGAGGCAATTACGTCGGCATTCATCCTGATTCTTGTTACGGAATTGGGCGATAAGACGATGCTATCAACCATCGTGTTTTCAGCCCGATACAAGAGGCCTTACGCGGTTTTCGCAGCTGTCATGCTAGCATTGTTGACAGTTACGTTAATCGGCATTGGTGCTGGTTTCTTACTAACAGAAATAATTCCGACGTACATTCTAGTATACATCTCTGGCTCTGTATTCATAATATTTGGATTCTATTACCTTCTGACGGCCAAGAAAGAAGAGGAGGAGGATTCTATCAAGGCTGCTGCTTCATTTGTTACGATCTTTTGGCTTGTATTCATCGCTGAATTTGGCGACAAAACACAACTGGCAGTAATAAGCCTAACGATTACACTTATTGCTCCCATTGAAATATTCGTTGGAGCAATTCTAGGTTTTCTGATCGTAAACGGAATCGCTGTTGTTATTGGCGAAAGAGTGGGTCAAAAGCTACCATTGATCCTGATCAAAAGGGTTGCGGCAATATTATTCATAATATTTGGAATACTTATCTTGATAGGGATCTTATAGAGTGAACAGATTATATTTTCTAAATCCCGATTCGTTGAGAGTTAATTCTCGTGGCCCAAGCGGATTAGTTCGTGCAAAAAGACCTCCAGGTTAATTCTCATTCAGACTGTTAAAACAAAAA
>JBHLPJ010000068.1:0-6903 GCA_048939565.1 Promethearchaeota archaeon | reverse complement strand
AAATGGAACACAATTGAGGTTAGTCCCGAGACCTATGAGACTTCGATTAAGAATGTATATGCTGGCGGAGATATCGTCGAGGGCGCAGCAACTGTAATATCTGCAATTGGTGGTGGAAAGAAATCGGCAGTTTCCATAGCCAGTAAGATCAAATAATACCTACAAGATATTTAGGTTGAACAGCTTGCTTGTGTTTTTGTGGGTTGCTTTAGCAACACTGTCAATATGAACGCCTTTGATTTCCGACACCTTCTTGGCCACAATTGGTAGATTCCCCGGCACATTCCTTGAACCTTTTTCCGGTGCAAGAACTGGAGAATCGGTCTCAAGCATGAGTTGACCGAGTGGAACCATTTTTGCAAGCTTTTGCTTTTGAGAGCTGCGGACAACACTTGTAGGTATACTAAAATAGTATCCTAGATCTACCCCCATCTTGGCCCAACGGGTCTTTCCATCGAAGGCGTGCATAAGCACACGTTCTGCACTCATCTCTTTGAGAATATTTAAAGCATATTTTCCGGAACTTCTACTGTGAACAATCAGAGGAAGTTCAATCTCGGCTGCAAGGCGGACAAACTCCTTGAATCTAGCAATCTGTGTGTTTCTATCTTCATGGTTCCTGGACCTGTAGAAATCAAGGCCAACCTCACCCACTCCAACAATTACGTCAACATTCCTCTTGATGATAGCCACTACTGCTTGAAACTCTTTTTCATCCAATTCATAAGGTTCTAGACCAAAACAGGGATAAAGGCGAGGTATGCTGTTTGATTTGATTTCCTCGATTATTCTGAGAGTTTTTTGAATTGACTTAACACCAAGAGCACTGCTAATGATGGATATAACTCCTTTGCCGTATGCAGATCTAAGAACATCAAACCTATCTTCATCAAAATCACTCGCGTCAATATGGCAGTGAGCATCAATAAACTTCAATTCGTGGTTTCGCATCTAGAACACCTTTAGTGCTTTCGGATTCGGTAAAATGTAGATCTGCAGTATCTATTCAATCAGGTCTACAAAGAATGACTTCGCTTTCAGTAACAATCAAGTCAACTCTCTCATCTTCTTCTTCAATGGGTACGCTATCAACAACCTGAGAAGAATGACAAGTAACTGCAACCTTTACCGTACTTCCTTTTGCCCTTATCATCTTTATCTCTCTATCTCCATAACCCCCACCTTTTCCTAGACGATTGCCTGCTTTATCAACAGCGACGCATCCTTGCACAGCAAAATCCACCTTTGGAATACTCTTCAACTTAGTGCCGTATTTGAAGCATCCTCGTATAGTACTGGCATTTCTCTCTTTTCCCTTGACAGATTCTGGTTTTATGACCAAAAAACCGGATTTGAGCCTTGGGGAAGCCACTACAACGGCTTTTCCATCAAGCAGTGCAAGCCTACGGACGTGAAACTGAGCGAAATCGGGACTTGAAAAAATGATTTTCGACTGTTGGTATTCTTCGATCTTTTTGAGGTTCATAGCTGCTTGAATTGCGCCTCTAAAGTTAGGAATTCTTCCTTTGCAGGGCAGAGGGAATATCGCGACCTTTTGTTTCTCCATATTATCCCATATTCTTTTTCTTAATACCTTTTTTGCGCTCTGCACTGGGCCACCGCCAATCAAGACTTCATATCTTAATAGGAGTATGAAATGTATTGGTCTATAAGGATTTGGCTGGAACGGAGTTGGCAATGATTACCAGAAAAGATCTTGTCTTCTAGATCTTGATTTAGAAGAAATAAGAAGAGATTAGTATGGTATGTCATCTATCCAGGGATACAGTTCCCTCAGTTTTCTTATTGCCTTTTCAACTTCTGCGGTCGGATATTCGTAGGGTGGAAGATTGCCACTGAAGTAGTCGTCATAGGCTTTAAGGTCGAAGTATCCATGACCACATAACGCGAACACGATTGTCTTGGCCTCACCTGTTTTGGTGCATAACACTGCCTCATCGATCGCTGCTTTGATGGCATGGGCCGGCTCAGGTGCAGATACTAGTCCTTCTGTTTTTGAGAAAAGCGTAGCAGCCTCAAAAACATCCAGCTGATTGTATGCTCTTGTCTCCACAATTTTCTCTTCAGCCAACAAACACAAAGATGGTGCCATACCATGGTAACGCAATCCACCCGCGTGAATGGGTGGTGGAATGAATTCATGACCCAGTGTATGCATTTTCAGCATTGGAGTCATTCGTGCCGTATCTCCATGGTCATACATGTATATCCCCTTTGTTACTGATGGGCATGCGGCAGCTTCTACAGCAATGAACCTCGTATCTTTTGGTGCCTTCCCTGAGACCTTTTGGTAATAGAATGGCCAGAAGAGTCCTGAAAAACTGCTGCCCCCTCCAATACATCCTATAAGCATATCGGGATAGTCTTCTACCATCTCAAGCTGATCCCTGGTTTCCAAGCCTATCACTGTTTGATGAGTAAGAACATGATTCAGGACACTACCCAGAGTATATTTCGTATCTTCATGGGTAACTGCATCCTCGATGGCCTCGCTTATCGCTATTCCAAGGCTGCCAGGACTGTCAGAATTGTTCTCTAAAATCGATTTCCCGAACTTTGTTTTGCTACTTGGGCTGGGTTCCACTTCTGCTCCCCAGACCTGCATAAGACTTTTCCTGTAGGGTTTTTGGTCGTAGCTTGCCCGAACCATGTAGACCCTAGCTCTAAGACCAAAATTCGAGCAACTAAAAGCAAGTGCCGAACCCCATTGACCAGCTCCTGTTTCTGTTGTTAATCTTTCTGTTCCCTCTTTCATATTATAGTACGCTTGTGCAACAGCAGTATTTGGTTTGTGACTGCCAGGAGGACTTACTCCTTCATATTTATAGTAGATCTTCGCAGGTGTTTTTAATTCTTTTTCCAGATTCTTGGCTCTAATTAGCGGCGTCGGTCTCCATAGTCGATATATGTCTCTTACTTCTTCCGGTATTCTTATCCAGCGCTCCTTGCTGACTTCCTGCCGAACAAGCTCTTTTGCGAAGATTGCTTCCAGCGCTCCCGGATCAATGGGCTCTCTAGTTTCTGGACTTAAAGGCGGCGATAATGGTTTGGGCAGATCTGGAAGGATACAGTACCACTGGGCTGGAATACCATCCTCATCAAGCTCAATTCTCTTGGATGATCCCATTTTCTATCACTCCCTCTTCTTTTTGTGAAACAATGTCAATAAGCATACATAGTAGCTATATTTAAAGCTTTTGTGTACAAAAAGATACATAATTATTTATAGTGAATCGACTCAATATATCTTCTGAAAGAGAATTAAGTGATTCCATGTGGACCGCCATACAAGATTTCTTGAGACATAGCCCTGCCAGGCTGAAAGTTGTACGAGCAATTGTTGAACTTGGATTTTCAGTCAAGGAAGACGGGAAAATCTATTGTGGTTATATTGAGATTCCGCCAACCAAAATCGCGCGGGCAATAGGCATCGATCGACGTGTAATCAATGAGACCATTAAGATGATTCTTTCAAAACCCGAATTGAAAGAAGTATTCGAAAACATTAAGCCTGCTGGTCCTTTTTTCCGTGATGTTGCAAAGAAGTTCGGATTTGGAGTCGTCGTGATTAATGCAGAGCCAAAGGCAGTTGGAGTAGTTGCTGAAGCTACTAGGTTGATTGCGGAAGAAGGGATAAGCATCAGGCAAATCTTGGCTGAAGATCCGGAGCTTTTTCCTGAACCCAAGCTTACAATAATTACAGAGAGAGAACTCCCTGGTGGAATGATTCCAAAGCTACTCAAAATTGCAGGAGTAAAGGGTGTATCCGTATTTTAGATCCGGTGCATTAGCAAGAGAGTTCAAAGGGAAAGATATGTATATAATGAAGTTATTCAATATTTTACATCAAGAGAGAAATCCGCGATTCTGATCCTGTTACTTAATATATATCGGCCATTAAAAGGTAATAGGGGGAATAGCATGAAGCAGTATGTTTTCAAGGTCGTTGTAGTCGGGGATGAACGAGTAGGAAAAACCTCTCTAATTGTTAGATTTACCGAAAGACGCTTCACGGAAGAATACAAGCCTACAATTGGAATTGACTTTGCAGGAAAATTTGTTTCTTTCGGCAAATTAGATCTAAACCTAATTATCTGGGATATTGGTGGTCAAGAGAAATATAAGATCCTCCGAAGGCACTACCTGGAGGGAGCTAGAGGGGCCATACTTGTTTACGATATCACCAACAATACTTCTTTTAAGAATCTCAGCAAATGGCTCAGTGACGTTGATAAATACTGTGGAAAAGTCCCAATAATCCTGGTGGGTAACAAATCCGACCTAAATACAGAGAGAAAGGTCTCGACCAATCAAGGATCAGAGTTTGCTGAAGAAACGAAACTGGAGTTTTTGGAAACATCTGCAAAATCTGGACACAAAGTCAAAGATGTATTTAATATGATAGCGGAGAATATTGTCGAAAAATATGTGCCAAAATGAGGGAATTACTCTTTTGATTTCCTTTTGGATATCCCTATGCTTTTAATGACACCTTTTTTTACAACGAAGGGCAACCAACCTGAAGGAGGGGATCCCCCCAATCTTTTCACACGAAGCATGGGTTGGCTTTTTTTCTCGTGGTCCCTTATTCTAAACTCTATAACAACATCTGAATTATATTCTATGAGTTCAAGACATCTGCAGATCTTGTCAATAGCTTGAGGGGCTATCATGAATATTGTGCAACCATATTTTATGGACATTTCACGCATCAGGAGACTGAAGCTTATCACGTGCTGAACACTGTACAAGGTGGCTAAAGACACTAAAGAATCAACTACACATACTGTATTGTTTTTCATTCTGCCTTTGGTCACCTTATTGATTTCCCTAAAAGGACGTATTACTTCTGGGCGATTCGAGGGATCGGTTATTGCAAAAGGGCCGCTCTTTTCAACAAATTTGAAGCAATTGAGGATGAACAACTTCCCTTCTTCTTCGTATTTCTGACTGTCAAATCCTATTGCCTTAAATTTCTGCCGTACCATTTCTGCAGAGTGATCAAACGCCATGAAAACACCATACCTGTTTCTGTCCATTTCCTGAAAGAAAATCTGATCGGCCAGCAAATACCCATTGGCTGCCGGAGTATCATTGATTATGATCATGTTTTGTGGTGAGATCCCTTCATCAAGTATTCTATCTAGGTAAGGGAATGTCTTGATGCGCAATTCCAAGTTCCCCTCCCATAATTCCTCATCCCACGGTTTTTCCTTGGTCACAACATTTGATTTTTCTGATACTGACCGAGCTAATAAATGTGTATGTTCTCTGTCAAAGATTGGTCCGGTTACTGTATTACCATTTCCCCTTTTTTATGTCTGATGTGTTACGATCGAAACTTTTTTATTACTCTTTGCTTATGTATGGAAGGGAATCTTAGAACAAAGGCATCATGCCCAAGACCCATTTTATGAGCTGGGTTTAATAATGATTGTATCAATGAGTAAGAAAATGATGCGAAGATCGTTTGAAAAGGTATCATATCGGTTTACAGACATCCCCAAACCTGAGCTTCATGGAGATTTTGGAGTTTACATTCACGTTCCATTCTGTTATTCAAAATGCTCCTTTTGCCCTTTCTATAAGGAAACATATTCAGAGAATCTGAAGAAGCAGTATTTGGCTGCGATTCTCAAAGAGATTGAAGATACAGAATTACGTAACCAAGCCAAGTGGGTTTATGTTGGGGGAGGAACGCCTAATACACTGGAGATAGGAGAGCTTCGGAATATTCTTGAACGAATCAAATATAAGATAAAACTAAACAGTTTGGGAATAGAGCTGCTTCCGGCCCTTATAAAAAAGGACTATCTACTAGGATTAAGAAAGCTTGGATTTTCAAAGATAAGCGTTGGAATAGAGAGCTATTCAGTCGAAGTAATGGAGAGGACAGGAAGGAAGATTGGAGACAATGAACAGATTAGAAAGGTCCTGGGGTATGCCAAGTCTCTCGGACTATTTGTAAATGTGGACATGATGGTCGGTCTTCCTGGTCAAGACGCGGCTACATTTAGGCAAGATATCAAAAAAGTAAAATCTGCACTACCGGATCAAATCACAATATATCCATTTATGATCATTAGGGGACTAAAAGCTAATCCGAGTAGCACCTCTGAAGAGCAATTCGAACTCATTGAAGAAGCTGGTGAGATTCTCAGAAATCTCGGATACGACAGGAAGAGCGTATGGACATTTGCATTTGACAACGATGTCTACGACTCATCTAGAGATGAATTGGTTATGGACTACATCGGATTTGGACCTGCTGCCTTTTCGACTTACGGAAATTGGAAGGTTGTGAATCCTGAATTGGATGTCTACCTAAGGAATTTTAAGAATGGAAGGCAATTGGGTTTTGTTGCGTCAAAGAGTAGAACAAGTGACGATTGGCGAAAGTTTGCAGCAATGATTTATGAAGGCAAAATAGACAATTTGGAGAACTTGCCTACCTTTATGAGAATCCTGATGCGGGTCCTAAGACTTCTAGGATACACTAAAGATAATGCTTTGACCAAAAAGGGTAGAATCCTTGCCCATGAGATCACAAAAACTGTCGTGGAGTCCCTGCCATTTCCTATTCAAAATCCTGATTGTGTTGAGAACTATGGCGATTATGCATTATACAGAGATATTGCTCATAGCTAAGACCCATACATGACCCGACCTGAAACTCTTTAGTATTGCGACAGAAGGATAGAGCATCGAAAATATGGGGGGCACGCGAATCTTTAAATCTTGCTTAGCCGATAGTATTGCCGTGGTTCTATGAAGAAGGAAAAGGTCATAAGGACAGGTATATCCCTGCCAAGAGAATTGCTGAGTGAGTTCGACTCCATAATTGAAAAGAGTAGCTACACCAATAGATCCGAAGCAATTAGG
>JBHLPJ010000067.1:0-6904 GCA_048939565.1 Promethearchaeota archaeon | reverse complement strand
TTTTGCGAGTCAACATTCCGCCAGAAGACATGGGAGCTATTGCGGGATTAAGAGGAAAGATTTGCATAATATTTGGACGCGAGAGTCGAGGATTAGCAAACGAGGAGCTAGATAGGTGCGACTCCATAATCACGATACCCTCTAGCAGCAAATACCCGACACTAAATGTAGCTCAAGCAGCTACCATTGTCTTTTATGAGCTTTTTAAAGCATTTCAGAGCCATAGGCAGATAAAATACCGCAAGGCAGATAGAATTGAAAAGGAAAAACTCATTGATTATTTCAGAGAGTTACTTGAAAGAACAAAATACCCTGTTCGGAAACAATATATTGCCCTACGCATTTTTAAGAATATTTTGGGAAGATCCTTCATTTCCGGGCGGGAATCACATACTCTTATGGGCGTATTTAGACGGGCTCTGAAGATGTTGTCAAAAATCAATTGTGAATCTGAGTAGTTAATAGCTACTTACTGAACCCTAATAGCTTTTTTGCTTCGTCAGACATTCTCTCTGGGGTCCATGGAGGATCCCAAACTACTTCGACATCCACATCATCAACTTCCGCGAGTTCCATTACTTTTTGTTTTGCGTTGTTAGCAATAAATGAATGCATAGGGCAACCACGTGCAGTCAAGGTCATTTTGACCGATACCTTTTTCCCCTCAACTTTGACATTATATATCAATCCCAGATCCACTATGTTTACTGGAATCTCTGGATCATAGCAGTTCCTCAGGGCACCTATTACATCTTCTTTTGTTACCAACTCAACCACCTTTATTTGATAACTCCGTTATACCAGGAGTATCCTCATGTCAATAAACATATAAACTTTTCTTCGATTTCCACCAGGGTCTCATTATTTCATCTTTTGTACATTATAAATATCTTTATAAAGAAGACCTTTAATTTTAAGGTAATAGTTCGGCCAATCACGAAACCGAACTGTAGGAGAGGAGAAAATGCCCAAGAGACCCGCTAGGTGCTATACGCCACTTGACAGCAGACCATACGTTAAGAAGAGAACAAAAAGAAAAAGGGATTTAGTACGGGGAGTTCCTAATCCAAAAATCAGGATATTTAATACAGGAAATCGGAAAGGAGTATTCCCCATTCATGTCTGGCTAATCGCCAAAGAGGCAGGACAGATAAGACACATGGCATTAGAAGCCGCAAGGATAACTGCAAATAGATATCTGGAAAAGAACGCAGAAGGGAAAATGAACTATCACCTTAGGATTCTGATTTATCCACATCATGTACTCAGAGAAAACAAAATGATGGCCTTTGCTGGAGCAGATAGAATCCAGGATGGAATGCGTCGAGCCTTTGGTAAACCTACAGGCACAGCTGCCAGAGTAAGACAGGGACAAAAACTAATCCTGATTCGTATAGGACCAGGATATTTAGAGGTTGCCAAGAAAGCTCTAAGAAGAGCTCAGATGAAATTCCCAATCCCTTGTCACACGGACGTCGAGATGGTTTCAGACGGAATGGAAAAAGCTCAGGAAAACGAATAAGAAATAGAATTTATTCTATTCCTCCAATATTTTCCAGAATTCAAAATCGTCTTCACTAATCCCGGCTATACTGAACTTCGTTTTTCCGGTTAATTCTTCTAAGAGAAGCTTGCGCTCTATCTGAGCCACATTCTTTCTAGTTTCAATTACAACATCTGGATTCACACTAATACTTGTAACACCCTGGCGAACAAGCAATTCTGCGTATTCCGGATAGACACTCGGAGCTTGTCCACATATTGACACAGTAATCCCCATTTTCTTACAGACTTTGATTAGGTATACTAATGCCCGTAATACTGCAATGTCTCTTTCATCAAAAAGTTCCTGGACGCTCGCATCATTACGGTCAGCACCCAGAATTAGCATGGTTAGATCATTTGAGCCAACACTTACCCCTTGTATACCCTCTGCAATCAGCTTATCTATTATGAATACGGATGACGGTACTTCAACCATAATCCACAGCTTGAAGTCCGGATCTTCTTCGGGATCAAGACCTTCCTCATTTATGATTTGTTTGGCTCTCTTGAAAACTCTCAGTGTTCTAACGAAAGGAAGCATTATGTACACATTCTTAAGATTGTGCTCGTCTCTAACTTTCTTTATTGCTCTTAGCTCAAGTCGAAATATGTCTGGTTCTTTAACGTACCGGAATTGTCCACGGTATCCGATCATAGGATTAGGGCCAACATGTCCTGCTTCTTCTTCATATTCCGTTCCACCCTCAAGTGCTAAAAACTCATCAGGCTTAAAGTCCAGAGTCCGATAAATAACAGGATTCGGATAGAAAGCTTCTGCCACCTTTTTGACACCTTCAGCAAATTTGTCGATCATCAGCTGAGCTCCGCCTTCCTCGACCAATCGGCGGGGGTGTTTGCCTATGGAGAGCATCAGATGTTCTGCTCGTAGCAGACCTACACCATCTGCTCGGGTTTCACTCGCTACTTTCTCAGCCATCTCAGGAATCGATAGATTGACGTATATTTTTGTGGAAGTTATCATCTCTGAAACCGCTTGCTGTGGTAAGGCAGCGATCTGCTCTGCCGATTTAAGGGCCCCTTCTACTTCACCCCTATAGACTAGTCCTTTTTTGCCATCCACAGTAATTATTTCACCTTTTTTGAGAGCCTTCGTTGCCTTTCTAGCTCCAACAATACAGGGCACCCCAAGTTCTCTGCTGACTATCGCAGCATGACAGGTATATCCTCCATCTTCAGTTACTATGGCAGCCGATTTTTGCATCGCGGGAACCCAGGAAGGAGTAGTCATTTTTGTTACCAGAATATCACCTTTCCGAACTTTTCCAATACCTTCTGTACTAAGTATTACGTTGGCGGGGCCAATTCCAACCCCCGGACTAACTGGAAGGCCTTTAAGTATTACTTCACCTTCTACAAGGCTTGTCGCAGCAGAGACTGCCTCCTCTTTAGACACTTCTTTACCTGACCAAACTGTTTCAGGTCTGGCCTGAAGAATAAATGTTTCATTGCCTTCATCAATTGCCCATTCTATGTCCATCGGGCTATCATAGTGTTTCTCTATTCTGTCCGCAATCTTAGCAAGGCTCACGATCTGTTCGTCTGTTATACTTTGCTTTCCTCTTTCTTCTTTGGAAACCTCAACATTGATAACCTTCCCAGTTTTTGGATCCTTTACTGCCTTTGATTTTTTCTGGCCAATATTCTTGGTCAGTATTTTAAATGAGTCTTTATCAACAATAAAAGCATCAGGTGTTACTGAGCCGCTTACGACTGCTTCACCCAGTCCATAGTTTGATTCAATTAGGATTTTCTTAGGTTCACCGGTAACAGGGTGTATTGTGAAAATTACGCCTTGTGCTTTGGGATTGGGAGCAACCATCTCCTGAACTATGACGCTCATTAAGACCTTGAAATGGTCAAATCCCTTTTGGGAACGATAATAAATTGCTCTGGCCGTGAACAACGAACTCCAGCATTTTGAGACGGTTTTGCTCAGCTTATCAGAGGTCACATATAGGAATGTATCCTGTTGTCCGGCAAAACTCGCTCCGGGTAAATCCTCAGCCGTTGCACTTGATCTCACAGAGACCTCTACACCCTTATGTGTTCGCCGGGCTAATTCTTCATATGCATTCATCGCGGCATTCTGAATATCTGATGGTACTTCAGTTGATTCAACCAGTTCTCTAATTTTCTTTGAAACGTCTTCAAGCTGTTTTAGATCAGAAATATCCACGTCCTTAAGCAGATCAAAAATTTTTTTGTCTAATCCCGTCTCTTCAACAAAACGCTTATAAGCATACGAGGATATCGCAAAACCTTCAGGCGTCGGCGCTCCTGCCGTGGCCAATTCACCCAAATTCGCGGCTTTTCCCCCAACTAAAGCTATGTCCTTTTTCGATAGTTCATCAAACCACAGGATTAATTGCTTTGATCTTTCCATTATTATCAGACTCCTTGACAAGCTCTGCAGTCAATTTATAATACATAGCTATGACCATAATCTTTTGAGACATTCCATTATTTAAAATATAGAATCCAACGAGCAAATATTTACGTTGCCATTTATAAACGTGGAGTATTGATTCTCTTGGACTGATCAGAATGACTTCTCCAGATTTGATTATTTCTTGAAAAATCCGACATGTTGAGCTATTGACGATCGGGGCTTTTCAATCCTATTCGTTCCAAACTTTATTCAAGAGACGACACATTAGATAAAGAAATAGAAGAAAAGTGGCAAGTTTCATTATGAATTCCTGATCTAAATGGCAAGCTGCCATTTTGCGGAACCATTATTTATTATTTTTCCATCCTCCATTTTCCACTCGATGTCGGCTCTGGCCCCAATCCTAGGATCGTGTGTTACAATGATTACTGTCTTATTGTATTCTCTGTTTAACCTCTCAACCATATCCATTATTTCTTGGCCGGTTTTCGTGTCAAGTTCACCTGTAAGTTCGTCTCCAAGAATAATCGGAGGATCATTAATTAGTGCCCGGGCTATCGCTACTCTTTGTCTCTCTCCTCCGCTAAGTTGGCCAGGTTTGTGCCGAACTCTATCGCCCAACCCTACAGTGTTTACTAGCTCTAGGGCTCTCTGTTTATCTTGTTTTTTTATTCCTCTGGGCATTATAGGAACCAGCACGTTATCTAAAACATTGAGAGTAGGTATAAGATGGAACGATTGAAATACGAAACCGATTTTATCTCTTCTAAAAACTGTCAGTTTTCTTTCAGGAAAATCAGTTATGTCAATACCATCAAGACAGACTCTCCCAGATGTAGGTCTATCTAAGGCGCTAATAATATTAAGGAGAGTAGTCTTGCCACTTCCAGAAGGGCCCATTATGGATATATAATCTCCCTGACGGACACACAGACTTACATCATTAAGCGCTACGACCTCAGTTGTACCTAAGGTGAAGGTTTTACTCACATTCTTACATAAAATCTCAATTTGGGCTTCACAAATATCTGAGCTGATGCTACTTTTGACAAGATTAATTTCGTCAGTTTTCAGATGCTCATCGACGCTCATGGCAGTCATTTAACTACTCACCTCTTAGAATTTTGACTGGTGATACTTTTGATGCTTTTAAGGCAGGATATATTCCGCCAATAATCCCCATTCCAATCACAAATCCGATCAGCTGCAAAAATACCTGGATTTGAAGTGGATTGAGTGCAATCACAAACATCGTTTCTATTGCTTGTAAGAATCCTACACCTATGCAGAAACCAAATACCCCACCTATGGATGTTATTATTAACGACTCATAGAGGATGTCTTTTACAACATCCATATTCTGCCACCCTGTAGCTTTAAGCGTAGCAAACTCCTTCATTCGTTCCATGACACTCATCAACATCGCTACGACAATACTCATTCCGCCTGCTATTCCAGCTATCAAAGATATTGAAAATACAAGAATGTTAATTGTATCCATAAACTCTGTGAACGAGCCCAGTTGCTCGTCAAATGACAGAATTTCAACCCCTAATTCCTCATCTTCCGAAATTCTTACAATTTCTTCTTTAATATAATCGACATTTTCAGGGCTGTCTGCTTTTATTAACAAGACACAATACGTGTCATCTGTAAAGTTACTTTTGAACTGCCTTACGCAATCGATGGTTGTGTAGATATTCATTTCCGAAAAGAAATCTGCTGAAAATAGACCGACTATGGTAATATTGACAAAATCAAAGGTCACTTCATTAAAGATAGAGATTTCATCCCCCATTTCTAAATCAAGGAAACTAGCAGCAAACCCTCCCATAACGCATTCATTATCATTGTTAAAGATCCTTCCTTTGTTTAACTTTGCAGTTCCCCCATCAACAGCAGTATCGTTTTCTGCATTCACCCCGACAAGTGACGGGCTTATTGGGGAGCCTGTGTGCAATTGAATTGAGTGAATTACTTGTGCCGAATAGGCGTTTATGTGATCTATTTGAGTTATACTGTGTACTTCTGTCAAGTTAAACTTGCTGAAGTAGTAATTTCCATCTTCTTGCTGAACCATTATTGAGTCAAGATTTTCTCGTGCAAATGACGATGTTTGATCGCTTATGGTCGCTCCAAGGGATGCCATCGATGTCATTAGTGCAATGCCAATTGCCACGCCAATTATACATAAACCTGCAATGCTTTTTTTCCTGAAAGCGTTCTTTATAGCAAATTTGAACATACAGATTTGCACCCAAAGACCTACCAGTAAATGGAGGCTTTATCTTAGAATCGGTGGAACGCTTATTTATACCTTTCTGAAGTATTCGCAACGAACGTTCAACATTTTTTTCCTAACCTCAGTATTTTTTGTATAAAATCCATATCCTTTTGCCCAATGTTGCGAGTATCATAAACGATATAGCTAGGTCTATACAGAACACTCCAGAATGCTGATGTCTTTTGTTTTGGAGAAATAAGTCACCATTTATAGATATGGAGGAGTGCTTTACCTGTATTGACTATTAATTTCTGCTTGGATTTTATTAAGGGGGGATATTCGTCCGATAAGGTTCTAAATATCAGGTCTGCACCAACTTCCTCAGCTAATCGAGCTATCAGTGGCTGTAATTCAACAGGGGGACGAATGGCGTAGATTAATGAAGCGCCTCGGTATAATCTCTTATTGGGTTTTGTTATATCATCTACAATCGCTATTAAACTGGGTGCATTTTCCTTTACAGAGTCTATAAAATCTGGTGTGATATCTGTTACTACAACCCTAGTTTTTGATAGTTTTTTCTTTATCTCAAGAGCAATCTGGAGATAATTGCCCGCACAAACTTCGATTATCTTGCTTGAATAGGAATAGTTTTGTGTGATGTACTGGGCAATTGCGGTGGCGTCAGCGAGCCCAGATCCGGTCTTAGATATTTGATCGGAAGT
>JBHLPJ010000066.1:0-6945 GCA_048939565.1 Promethearchaeota archaeon | reverse complement strand
TTATTGAAATGACAGGATTGGAGGTTCTTTTTGGGGCCATCCTTCTTGGAATTCGCTATATCTTTCTGCTCCTCTTGGGGGCTACTCTTACAGTAGAATTCTTCATCATCATGGGCTATTTTATGCTGGTCTGGGGAATACTTAACGTACTGATGGCATTTCTGCTAGTATCAACTATGGCCAACTGGGCAAGGATAGCAACCATTGGAATCACAGTAGTTGGCATTATAGTTGCAGCGATATCGCTAGGCGTATTCGCAGGGATAATATCATTAATCATAGCCGCTTACCTATCTGGCAGTGGACACCTATTTAAGCAAGCAGAATAGATCTTTCCCCTCTTTATTTCTGGTTCAATATGGGGGACAGGGAGATAGGAATTTGCTTGATTCCGTCATAAAAAATGGTCTGGTAGTGGATGGCTCGGGGAATCCATGGTTTAAAGGTGATGTGGCCATTGATAATGGAAGGATTGTCAAAATAAATGGAATCCCAACATCAAAGGCGGAAAAAGTCATTGATGCTACTGGCCTTATGGTAGCTCCGGGATTCATAGATATGCACAGCCACTCAGATTTGGTTCTTCTTATCAACCCCAGGGCAGAAAGCAAGATAAGGCAAGGAATCACCACCGAGGTTATCGGAAACTGTGGTTTTAGCTTGGCACCAATCGTCCCCGGAAGAACAGATTTGGTCAAGCGAGAATATGGACCTTTAGCCGATGAGACAACTTGGGATTGGTTTACATTTCAGGAGTTTCGTGTCAGGCTCAGTAATCAAAGAATATCTGTAAATGTTGCCCCTTTGGTAGGACATGGTGTTCTGAGAAAAAACGTCATGGGATATGAGAATAGGGAGCCAACAAGCGACGAATTCACAGAGATGAAGGCACTACTGGTTGAGTCGATGAAGGCTGGAGCCTTTGGAATATCTACAGGATTGATATACCCCCCTTCATCGTTCGCCAATACCAACGAAATAGTTGAACTCGCAAAAGTAGCTATGAAACATGGCGGAATATACACGTCACACATAAGGAATGAAAGCAATAGATTATTGGAGGCAGTTGAGGAAGCCGTAGTAATTGGAAAATCTGCAAAGATTCCCGTTGAAATCTCTCACCTAAAATCAGCTGGGAAAAGCAATTGGGGAAGAGTCAATGAGGCTCTGGGAATCATTGATAATGCCAGGAAAGGAGGTGTAATGATTTCATGCGATTTCTATCCCTATACCGCTGGGAGCACTGGACTATATGCTTGTCTTCCCCCTTGGGTACATGAAGATGGAAAGGATGAAATGTTGAACAGACTGAAGAGCAATTCTATCCGAAAAAGAATCAAGGAACATATCAAAGCAGAAACAGAAGGGTGGGAGAATCTGGTTAGGAATGCTGGTTGGGATGGCATAATCATAACTCGATGTGAGAAGAATAAGGATTACGAAGGACTAAGTGTATCGGAAGTGGCGACAAAACAAGGAGCGGACCCATTCGATGTAATGTTTGACCTCTTGTTGGAAGAGGACGGCGTTGTTGGTATAGTCCTTCATATGATGAGCGAAGAAGATGTAAGAGCTGTGATGAAGCATCCCTTATCGATGGTCGGAACTGATGCGGTGGCTAATGCTCCATATGGTCCACTGGCCAAAGGGAAGCCGCATCCGAGAAGCTATGGAACATTTCCTAGAATACTAGGTAAGTATGTGAGGGAAGAGAGTGTACTATCGCTCCAAGGTGCTATTATGAAGATGACATCGATGCCAGCTCAGAAGCTTGGTCTATCTGATAGGGGATTGATCAGAAAAGGATTTTGGGCAGATCTGGCGATCTTCGATCCAGAATTGGTGTCCGATAAGGCCACTTACAAAGATCCACACCAGTATCCACGCGGAATAGAATATGTCATGGTCAATGGAGAATTGGTTATTGATAGAGGAGAACATACCGGAAATCTTCCTGGAAAGGTTCTAGTAGCTAATCATGAATAAAAGGTGGTGTGATAATGCTTTTGAAAGCCAGAAGCATGAGATTGGAGGGGGGGTGATAATGATACCTTCTGAATTACCAGATGGATTTAAAGAAAAATTCGAGAATATGATTACTAAATCGATGACTGAAGCGCGAATACCTGGATTAAGTGTTGCATTTGTGAAAGACAATCGGATTATTTATGCTAGGGGATTTGGAGCAAGAAATAAGGAATCGAACCTTCCGGCCACGCCCGATACATTATATGGCATAGGTTCGTGTACAAAATCCTTCACTGCGCTGGCAATAATGCAGCTTGTTGAACAGAAGAAACTGGAATTAAGAGATCCTATTAGCAAGTTCATCCCAATGAAAATAGAAAAAAAGGGGAATCACATCACGATACATGATCTCTTAACTCATTCTTCAGGAATACCAAGCCTTGCTGTGGCAGAAATAATCATATATCAAATGACTGGAATCGAGGATAGATGGATTCCGATGAGCAGTCTGGATGACTTCTTGGTACACATTAACGGTGCATCTGATGAGGTGGCAAGTGAACCGGGAAAACGATTCTTTTACTTCAACTCAGGCTATACGCTTCTTGGAGAAGTAATTGAAAGAGTCAGCAAAATGACCTATGAGAATTACGTCAGGAAGAACATCCTAGATCCTCTAAGAATGAACAGATCCACATTTTCTGGAAAGGATTTTGAGAAAGATTCAGACATAATGACTCCTTATTTCTTGGAGACGGAGAAGGAAAGTATTGTAGCCAAGCCAGTCAGACTCCCCTCTCATAAGTTGAAGTATGCACCAGGCGGGTTGCTGAGCTCAGTCATAGAATTATCAAACTATCTAATGCTTAGTATGAACGGTGTATTTGGGGGAGCTCAAATACTGGAACCTTCTTTGCTTGAGGAAATGCAGAAAATCCACATTGAAACAGATATGTTCCGCAACCGTTATGGGGTCTTCGGAAGGGAGGGATACGGTTATGGCTGGGCAATATTGGAGGATTTCCTCGGACACAAGCTTGTTATCCACGGAGGCTCCATTGGAGTTTCAAGCGCTCACATATCATTTGTGCCAGAGCTGAAGATTGGAGTTGTAGAGGCAGCGAATGCAGGAAGGAGTCCAAACTTACAGCTTCTAGGTGGCCTGGTTTCCCTCATGGGCAGGGATCCAGAAAAAGAAATTCCATTCTTCGAGATAGATGCGAAGCTTAGCATGTTAGCAGGGGAATACAAGACGTATAAAGACGCGCTTAGGATATCAGTAGTGAAAAGAGGGCCACTGTTGTACTTGGAACCCAAGGATAAGTCTCTTCAAATTAGTGCCCCGCTGATTCCAGAAACCAAAAGAATGGAAGATTTCAGATTCTACATCATATCTGAAATAGGGGAGAAGAGACGGGTGGAATTCGAAGTCAATTCTTCGGGGAAAATTGATTTATATTTGGAAAGATACCGCTTTCACAAAACCGTGGGATAGATCCAGACCCATCTGTTTGTCTATCAAGCGATTTTTAGATTGTCAACCCCAGTTACCATGCAAATGCAAAATCTAAAGATAGGCTCATCCAGGCTCTTTCCTGTGTCCTTCACCGTATTGGTATTCTCTCTTTTTGTTCTTTTCCAGTTTATAGAGAAACATCTCATCCATGTTAACCGAGGGGCAGGCCAATCTACTTGCATCCAGAATGTAAAATATGACATCAATGAGCTCCTCTGCCAATTTGCTCTCTGGTTTACCCTTTTTCCAAGCGTCGCTTGCTTCACCTAGCTCTATGAAAGCGAAGAGTAGCTTTTTGGGAATATCCTCAGGACGGTTGTAAAAACCCTTCTCCAACACAAGTTCCTCTATCTCTTTCTTCATTTCCTCCAAATGCATTTCTTAAACATCCCGCAAGATTTAGTTGTGATCTATCACTTTAACACACAATTGTTTTTAAAACAATTGCCACATAATCTACTCCCGATCACAATTGCGTTGCTGAGGGATATATATTGAAAGAAATCAATCTGGCTCTCCTAAATGGGAGGGTCATTACTTTTGATGACGAAGATAGTCGCGCTCAAGCAGTTGCTATCTCTGGAAACAAGATCTGCTTCGTTGGCACAAATGACGAAGTCAAAGGTATGATAGACAGCTCAACAAGCGTAATGGATCTCAAAGGAAGAGTTGTTTTACCAGGCTTTATTGATGCTCATACACACTTCATCAACATGGGATTAAACTTCGATAGGGTTGACTTAAGAGGAGCAAAATCTCTTCACGAGGCACTTGCGAAGATCAAGAGTCGAGTATCTACTACACTGACGAGTGAAATAATTGTTGGAGTAAACTGGGATGAAAGCAAATGGTCTGAAAAACGCTACATCACAATAGAAGACCTAGATTCAATAAGTACAGAACATCCGATCATTCTCATCAGAATAGATGGACACATGTTGTCTGTTAATACGCAATTCCTAAAACTTGTCGGTATGCCCAGTAACAAGAAGGGAACTGAAATTGATGAATCTGGAAAACCAACAGGGGTATTCAAGGAGGAAGCTGCTGATTACTTGAGATCCTTGATTCCCAGGGACTCAAACACGTTGAAGAATGCTTTGGAGAAAGCTACGAAATACGCTCACAAGCATGGAGTAACTTCCGTTCAGGATACTGTTTCATCCAACAGTATGGCAACCTACTTTTCAGCTCTTAGGGAAGGAAAACTAAGGATAAGGGTCTATCTCAACTTCGGAGAAAAGCTCTTGGACCCAGTCGTACGGCTTGGTTTTTCAACGGGTTTTGGAAACCAAAAACTAAGAATTGGGGGACTGAAGATTTATTCTGATGGTTCAATCGGCTCGAGAACCGCGGCGCTAAGCGACGAATTCCTTGATGATTCTGGCAACAAAGGAATGCTGATGTATGAGCAAGATAGACTCGAAGAGATTTTCGCTTTGGCGCACAAATCTGGAATTCAACTCGCAATCCACGCAATTGGAGACAGGGCAATAGAATCGGCTTTGAAAGCGGTTGAGAGAATCTTAAAGGCCTTCCCAAAAGAAGATCACAGACACAGAATAGAACATTTGGAGCTAGCTCCAGATGAAGCTATAAAGAAATTGGTTGAACTCCGAATGATAGCCTCCATGCAGCCCAATTTCATAGGCGAATGGGGTCTTCCCGGTGAGATGTATGAGCGAAGACTTGGAAAATTCTGGTTTGAGCAGCATAGTGCTTTCAGAAAAATACTCGATAAGGGTGGTTTGATTGCCTTCGGTTCAGACTGTATGCCATTTTCTCCTTTATACGGTATTCATTGGGCTGTTAACGCACCAATGTTGTCCCAGAGAATATCCGTTCATGAAGCATTAAAATGTTATACGAAAAATGCTGCTTACGCCTCATTTGAAGAAAAAATAAAGGGGTCAATTGAGCAAGGAAAACTTGCCGACATCATTGTGTTGTCTGAAGATCCTTATGAAAACCCGGAACGAATTAGGGAGATTGAAGTTTGTTTAACAATACAAGATGGCGAAGTAGCCTACCAAGATTTATAAGTGGTTAGCTTTGACTTATAAGAAAGACACAAAGGGGGATTGCTAAGAGAATGGCAAGAATCTACAAACTAATAAAAGAAAGAAATGAGAAAGATATTGAGAATCAGGTAAATAAACACTCCAGAGACGGATGGATGCTGGAGAAATTCAATTATAACTCCATGGGCCAAGCGTTTTATTGGGCCCTAATGTCCAGAGAGAAGTGAGAAAGCAATAGATTTCGAAAGTCCAGAATCTTAAGCCGCTGAGAACGGGTTTGATAATATTAGAAAATCCAGCTCCAAGTTCGATAGAGAAACAAGATCGTCAGGAGCAGAGAATCTTGGCCAGTGAGTGGTGGATTCTTTCTGTCGGTTTCATTCTAATAGCAATTTCGGTAGCCGGCATTCTTCATCAGTGGTCAAAAACACGAGATCTTGGTCATCTATACGGTTTTGCAGTTTTCTTGTTTTTTGCTGCTGCATTAATTGGGGGGTTGCTGGGATCCTTTACCATTCTCTGGTTCTTTTTGGTGACAGCGATGATAATTGCCATTATGGGCATTTCGGAAGCTGTTAGAATTGACAGTAAATACTGGGCGAGATTTATCAAAGAGACTGAAGAAGAACCCATAACCAGTAAAGATTTCATTACTGGGCGACTCACATTGAAACTAGCCAAGAAATATGGTTTGGGGAAAACTGTGCTTCTTTTATCGATGATTATTGCACCAGCCACTTTCTTCGCTTCTTTTGTTGTATACACTGTTTTTCTCGGTGTCACCCCTTTAGAGGCATTTATCACAACTATCCTTGGGACAATTATGACAAATACTATGGTGATAGCGATTGTATATTATTCACTATCTTCAGTAACGAAGCAAACCAACGAAACATCTGAAGAGCAACCAGAACAAACAATTACGGTTTGAGCGTTAATTGGATCGGGGTTAACCCTGACTCTCCTCTCCTTCTAAGGACCGCAATGAGATTATTTTCGCCATATAAG
Source organism: Promethearchaeota archaeon (assembly GCA_048939565.1). Taxonomy (GTDB): domain Archaea; phylum Asgardarchaeota; class Odinarchaeia; order Odinarchaeales; family JBHLKK01; genus JBHLKK01. Next base: position 432 of record JBHLPJ010000066.1, on the reverse strand, counting down.
CATTAGATGCTGGTTGGCGATTGTGAATCCCAAGGTTTTGTAAAGATGTATGGCCCTCTTGTTGTCTATACTGACCCGCAGTGTCGCCTTATCACAACCCTCTTCCTTCAACTTTTGCAGACCGAATAACATAATCTGGCGTCCATAGCCCTTGCCCCGATGTTTTGGCGTCACCCCGATGTTGTTAATCATTTCCTCCTTCAGGTTCAAATCTAATATTCCGACAATGTCTCGATCACTGCAGACGATATAGAATTCTTCAAGATTGTACCAAATATCCAAGAGTTCATCGGGCACATCTCGCAGGTTTTCCAGTACCATGCTGAGCACCGCGTCAGGAGAGTCACTCATGCACTCGATCGCGCGGTCTACGAACCGATTTACTTCCTCTCGCGGTACCCTATCGAATTTGAGCGTACTGGAATGCTCAAC
>JBHLPJ010000008.1:0-22411 GCA_048939565.1 Promethearchaeota archaeon | reverse complement strand
ACTGGTGGAAAAGCTAGAGTAAAAACTGTAATAATGTCTGTTTTGGATTGATTGGTTCATCATCTCAGCGACCGATTTGGTTCTACTTTGTTAAAAAATTCTTATAAGTAGTATGAATTATCGTATCTTGATACTATAAAGGTGACCATCCGTGGTAAGGAAGAAACAGGAATTTCCAGAAGTTGGAGATATAATCATAGGAACGGTTAACAGAGTACTATCTCATGGAGCATATGTAACGCTCGACGAGTATGGCGATGTGGAGGGTATGATCCACATATCCGAAATCGCATCAAGCTGGGTCAAAAACATTCGAAATCATGTCCGAGAGAAACAAAAGGTTGTTGCAAAGGTTCTGAGGGTAGAAAAATCCAAGCAACACATTGACCTATCTCTGAGAAGGACAACAGACCAGCAACGACGAAGTAAGATTCAAGAATGGAAAAGGGCACGAAAGGCGGAGAATCTGCTCGAAATTGCAGCCAGTAAATTAGGCAAAACCTTAGATGAAGGCTATAAAGAAGTAGGATGGAAGATAGAGAATAAGTTTGGAGACATATATAGTGGTTTGGAAGAAGCCAAGGAAAAGGGAGTAGAGATATTATCGAAGATTGGAATCACTAAGAAGTGGGTCGATGCACTGGGGGAGATAGTAGAGACCTATGTTGAAGTTCCAAAAGTCAAGATATCTGGAAACCTTGAGTTGAGATGTCTCAAGCCAGATGGTGTCGATGTTATTAAGAGGGCGCTTATCGAGGGGCTAAAAGTTGGAAACGAAGAGGAGGGCAAGGTTGGTATATATCTAATTGGGTCTCCACGGTACAAAGTTGAAGTCTTTGCTCACGATTATAAAGTTGCTGAAAGGATTTTGGCCACAACTGTAGATAAGGTAATGATGGTTATCAAAGAAGGAGGCGGAGAGGGCATCTTTAACAGATAGTATCGGTTTCTACCTAAAGACTTGGAAAATCTGCTCTCTCTTCATAGCGAAGGATGGCACATAACCCAACCAAAGTTCAGGTTCAAGAAAGGTTTAAGGTCGTATAACCCCCATCTGGGATCTATCTGTAATCGCGGTCGATTGGGTCGAGGTGCAAAAAGTAATGGGTAAGCTCCTAAGAAAGTGCAACAAATGCAAGGCCTATACATTAAAACAGAATAGATGTCCTTATTGTGGGGGTGATTCCCGTATGCCCCATCCTTCAAGATTTTCTATTGTTGATTCGCATGGAAAATATCGAAGAATGTTGAAAAAGCAACTCATGAAAGAAAGAGGATAATGCTTACGGTTCGACTGTCTTCACTCGTTGGTCACTTGCACCCTCAGCTGATTTTACCTGGATTACCACATCTTCACCAACAGTCAGTGACATGCCCGAGTCAATGGTAACGGTATCCCAATCACCTGAATCTATAGTAACTTGCCAGAAGTATGTAAATATTACCTCGCCGAATGTTGCGTTTCTGATCTGAATTGTTATGTTGTGTATTGAAAATAGATCAGTATTCGTTACATTCAGTACGATAGTGCCGTTACTATAGACATGCGTGGTAGCATTAACAATCATCATGGCGTATCGAGAATCTTGGGTTATATTGTATGCCGAAACATTGAATCCTTCATATATCAGCACCGTTGAGTTTGCATCGTCTCCTTGTGTTGCATTGAATATGAACGGATCCCAAACACACATATATTTGGTTATTCCGCCGGGCAGAATTGTCATGGTCCCATTTATGGCCGTAATATTAGAAGATGCCAATGGGGACGTAGTGTTAAAGAAGTAGATTGCGTTCACGGTGATGGAATAATTGCCAGTATTATTTACCGTGATGAAAGCTGTCGCATTGTCATATACGATCAATTGAGTGATGGATATATTGTACCCAGACGGTAGAAGGACTGTTAATCCAGTCATTGTGTTATTAATACCTTCTAGGGTGAAGGCAGTTATGTTTATTATTTCGCTTTGATTGAGATTGAGAGATGTCGGATCCCATGTGAGCTTGAATTCCGTTATTCCACTCGCCTGTATTGTTGTGGTTCCGTTGATGGAAACTATACTTCCTCCAAGCACTAGTTTTGAGCCATTTGTTGCGCTTATATTAAAGGCATTTATTGTGACAGAGTAGTTGCCCGTATTCTCTATTGTTATGAATATGGTTTCGTTACTATAAGCAGTTGCATTTCTAATCAAGATAGAGTAATCTGGAGGTATTTGAACAGTTGCATTGATAGTCTGGTTAATTCCTTCCCACGTAAAGATTGTAATATTGATAAAGTCGGTCTCGTTGAGATTTAGATCTGGATTGCCGGCCAAATTAATAATGATCCTATAGGTCTCATTCTGTGCACCTGGCAGGATTGCATCACCATCTATGGTAATTCCACTACTTGTCCCATTTATTTCAGCACTTATTATTTCGAGATATTCTCCGCCGGTGTTGTTAAGATTGATAAATACTGTTTCATTGCTGTAGGCGACTGTATCCAATAGGTCCATGTCTATGGTCTGATTTAGTCGCACAGTGGCGTTAGACCAATCGTGAGCAAATCCAAGGTACTGAACGGCGCCTACGGTGAAGTTCCATGCCTCACCCTCTGTCGCATTAACACCAAGATTTATTTTCACAACACAAGTTTCATTAGGTAGTAGGCTAGAATTCCCGTCCGCCAGCGCCACAGATCCTCCCATGTCAGCAATGGCGGTTCCATTAGCAAGGACATTGTCTGGATCGAGATCAACATCCATGGGAAGTACGCCCGAATTCTTAACGGTAACTAAGGCAGAAGTTTTGTTCTCGGTGGTTATTCGATAAATGTCTGTGTCAGTTATTGTCAAGTTATAATCGAGAATTTCATAATCTAATTCAAATAACTTAACAAGGTGATTAGTTGAAACATATGTTTCCTTATAAGCAGGCCAAGTTGTTTCGTCTCCTATGAATCGCCATTCTGGACTGCTTGGCCACCCCACATATGCTGGAAATCCCTGCTGACTCATGATTTGGGAAACGTAATCACTGAATTGGTAATCTCCTGGCTCTTTGTAGAAGGTAAGCTTGTAGATCAGAGATTGAAAATACTTTAGCGTTGGTCCTTCACCTTCTACGTAATAGTCGCTTTCGTTGACGAGATCAGGGAAGTGATCTTGGGCGATGCGTACCATCCATATCCATTTTCCCTCATCCCCGCTGAGAGCTGTAACGAAATATCCGAAATGCACTAGAACGTGAGTTACATTATACATGCGAAATATCTTCAAAGCCTCAGTTTCATTTGATATGAGAGCACGTGCCATCCAAGCAATTTGGGTGGCGTTTAGCGTACCGTTGTCAATGTATGTCGTTCTATTTGTACGAGTCGTTATCCAATACCCATAATCCCACCACGACAGTATTGTGGCACCTTGGTCCATATTGTTTATCATCCACTGGAAAGTCTCTTGCCAATCATCGAGAGTACCGAATCCTATCATTTCGGGAGTAGAGAGTTGTTGGGTGACAGTGACAGAGTGCCATGCTGTTAGGGTTAGCAGGATAAAGATCAGCCCAAACGATGCCACAGCATATTCTCTGCCGACCATTCTGGTTATTCTTTTTCTTCTTCGTCTGATAACTACGGGTTGTTCGCCAACAATTGTGGCAAAGGGTTTTAGTATGTTTGCAATGGTTATCGCAGATAGCAGACACACAACGGGGGCAAGAATCAGAAGAAGACGAATCATCGAACCTGCGAAGTATAACGAGGTTACTGCAAATAGGATTATGAAGAGATCATCGTTTTGGAGGCGCTTGAATGCAAAATAGAGCCCCACGGGAACCAAGAACACGAGTATATGTAGATAGTAATAGAAGACTGCCCAAGTAGTCGTTGCATGTTCGCCTACTGAGGCAACAAGAAAAACTTGTTCACGGGACAAAGGGTTGAGAACGGACCAAAATCTTGCGGAAAGTCCAAAAATAGCGCCGAAGAATTCGGTTAATACGGGTAGCTGTCCCATCAGCCACACGCCGATAATGCCCGCAGAGATGCTGCCTAGGATAGCTAATGTTATCTTTACCCGATTTGCCTTTAGCCATTCATAGTATTTCGACTCTCTTAGTCGAAGCATGATTTCATATAAAGCCATAATGGCCAAAACGCCTAGGGCGAGAAAGCCACTTCCCGAGAAGATAAAGTTCACACCCCCGTTTACGGGGAATCTTGAAGCAATGAAGATGGCTAGGCACATAGTAATACTATAAGACATTAGAAGACGAGAAGAGTAACGACGGATCAGTATAAGTAAAATCGGGAACAAAGCCAGAAGATAGAAAAAATATTGGTAAGCACCCCAAGTTATCGAAAGATAACCCAAACTCAGTCCTGCGCCTACTGCTGAAAGGGGTGATGTATGTTTGAAGGAGTGCAAGAAGAAATAGGATGTCAGGATCATTGTAAGTATGCCTATGGTCTCATTATCGAAAAATCCTGCAATGGTTCTTTGAATATGTGCAGGTACAAAAGCCAAAAGGAGAGCTGCAAATATGCCTACTTTTTTTCCGCCAACCTCCTTTCCTAGAAAATACATGCCAACGCAGCTTGTAGCCCCCAGGAATGCAGGTAGGAAGAAACAGACCGTGTAGACGTCAACAGATATTCCTATCGAGTTAAGAAAGTGATAAACTACCGCTGCAGCCATCGGTAATCCTGGGAATGCACCTGCAGGTACATCTCGTCCCCAAGGATACCATGATTGATAATCTTGCCAAGTGAACCACGAAAAGAGACCATTATCGGCCAAATATTCAGCAGCACGATATTGAAACCACGGATCAAAAGCTTTCAAAAGCGGCTGGAAAAGTGCCGCAGGAAAGAGGCGTATTAGAAGCGCCACCAGAAAAATCAGAGCCAGTCCCGAGTAAAGAAGAATATTACTTGGTTTGATCTCTACTTTGGGCTTATGAAATACGGACTTGAATGCACTTCCAATATTTTTTAACGCATTCGAGAGTGGCATAGCTTTCTCGGCACTCCTCGGCCTAATTGGGTATTCTGTAATATATATGCAGTTAAATGTCTTTCGGATTGCGAAGACAACGACGAGCTGAGACCAAGACTATTTAAATGAATTTTGGAACCTGTTAAGTACCACATATTTAAAAGAGTACGGGTTAGCAAAGATGGTATGAGGGTCATTGTTGTCGAACAAAGTCGATGTCAAAATATTATCTACCGGCGTCAAGAATATTGATAAGCTCCTCAATGGAGGCATCAAAGGGGGAACATTAACCCATGCGTATGGTAAAGCACGTAGTGGGAAGACTACCCTTGCCATCCAAACAGCCGTGAATGTGGCAGTCTCTGGATGGAGAACACTCTATGTTGATGCAGAGAATTCCTTCTCACCACAAAGACTTCGACAGATTTCAGGAACCAGTTTTGATCGAGTTGCCAAAGAGATAGTGGTTTTTAAGCCCACGACCTTTGTGGAGCAATCCAACATAGTTGATAATATTGAAAAGTACATTGTACCAAAAGTCAAGCTTATAATCGTTGATACTATCGCTACTCTTTACAGAGTAGAATTGGGCGATTCACAAAGGAATTTTGCATTAAATCGTGAACTTAACCGACAGTTGGCAATGCTTCTGGGACTGGCTAAAAAGTACGGTATTGCTATTCTTATTACTAACCAAGTAAGAGATGTTATGGTTGAAGGAGTGGTAGGAATTGAGCCCGTAGGAAAAAGAGTTTTAGAACATTGGACCACATCGTCTCTGTTTCTGGAGGTCTCAGACTATTCAAAAGAACGCAAAATAAAGCTTATTGGACAGCCACAAGATGTAGAGACTGTTACATATTGCGTATTAACTAATGAAGGATTGAAACCTTTGGAGAACAAAGAAATTCCGTGAGTGAGGTTTTCAGCACAATGAGCAACTTTTGGGGCGATTTAGGTGTTATGATTTTTCTTTCTGTATATTACGTAATTCCCGCCTACGTAGCAAATGGTTTTGCTGTCGTAACGGGAGGCGGAAGACCTATCGACTTTGGAAGGAAATTCTCAGATAAACGACGAATCCTTGGCGATGGAAAAACCATAAGAGGATTTACCGGTGGGTTAATTATCGGATTCTTCGCCGGATTATTACAACTGTTAATTGCCAATCCTTTTAATGAATTCATGCAATCCTTGATAATTCATTACCAACTTGGCATAGATGCCATCGTAGTAGAAAGAATAATACGTTTCTCAATTCTTCGAGCATTCATAGTATCCCTAGGGGGCTTGATAGGTGATCTCCTGGGATCCTTTATTAAAAGGAGAATGGGACTGGAACGGGGGAAATCAGCACCATTACTTGACCAACTAGATTTCGTTGCAATGGCATTATTGTTTGGATATATTGTTACACCTCTACCATGGGCCTATGTAATCATAATCTTGGTATTAACGCCCCTAATACATCTTACATCGAACATAATCGCATATAAAGCGGGTTTAAAGAGCGTACCGTGGTAGACTTCTATTGCGCTGATGTTGTTTTTATGACGATCATCCACTCTGCCCCAACATAGGCAAGTACAACCATAGCTATTCCAGCAATTAGAAGCATTAATGCATAGCTGGGGTTATAAACATGTTTTGTGCTTTCATAAATAATGACAAAGCCTAAGAATCCAACGAAGGCGAGGATCCCACCAATCATCCCCTCTAATACAAATTGATCGCTTAAGGTCCCATAAGGAGGACGGAGGATGATCATCGGTTCACCGGTATTCGGATCTTGCCCAAAGGGCAAAGGTTGATTAACAATGTTGTAAAGACCTCCGGCGAATATGAAAAGAACGACTGCTATACAAATGACGTACCACACCGTCGGGGATGGTGCTTTTGGGAGTTTAAGCATAGGTCTCTTCAATCTTAGTTTTGGCTTCCGAATGAATCTTGGCCACCATACCATCGCAAACCACCAATAACGAGACATTTACAGATTTAATCAATAATAGCCGAAGGCTTAATAAATCTTTTACGTTAAGTGATTACCGAAGAATGCCAGTATTGGAGGGAAAAAGCCTATTGGAAAAAGCAGAAGAGGATGAAATTAGAGAGGAAGAAGAAGCTTTTGAGCTTACAAATCTGGCTGGAGTAGGACCATCAATAGCTAAGCGTCTTAGCGAATCAGGGTTCAAAACTGTTGAGGCTGTGGCCGTTGCCTCCCCCGATGAGTTAGCAGCTGCAGCAGACATTGGCAGAGCTACAGCGCAGAAGATTATTGATTCAGCAAGAAGTGTCTTAGAGATTGGCTTTGAAACTGCCGATGTCTTATATAAGAAGCGACAAGAAGTGGGTCGCATTTCAACAGGTTCTAAGGGCGTAGATGAGCTAATCGGAGGAGGGGTCGAGACTCAAGCAATTACCGAAGTCTTTGGATCTTTTAGAACAGGAAAAACCCAAATTGCACATCAACTTACGGTAAATGTACAATTACCTTCTGAGCAGGGAGGGATATCTGGAAAAGCACTTTACATCGATTGTGAAGGAACTTTTCGTCCGGAGCGTATAAGAGAGATGTCGGATGCTCTCGGGCTTAATACCAAGAAGATTTTCAAAAACGTTTTATGTGCAAGAGCCTATAACTCCGATCATCAGATGCTCCTAACGCAACAAGCTTCGGATTTAATTCGTGAGAAAGACATCAAATTGCTCATCATAGATAGCGTCATGAGCAATTTTAGGGCAGAATACATCGGTAGAGAAATGCTCGCACGCAGACAGCAAAAACTGAATAAACATCTCCATGCCCTTCAACGAATGGCAGATATTCACAACGTAGCAGTGTTCATAACAAATCAGGTAATGTCTAGGCCTGATGTCTATTTTGGAGATCCCACACAGCCAGTTGGCGGACATATACTTGCACATGTTCCACAAACGAGATTGTATCTTAGGCGCAGTAAAGGCAACAGAAGAATCTGCAGACTGATTGACTCTCCCCATATGCCAGAGGGTGAAGCTGTTTTTCTGATAACAAGAGAAGGAATCAAGGATCCTTAATTTCTTTCAATTTATTCTTATTAAGTCAAATTTAAAAGAACTAAAACAGTGGAATTCACTCAACGGATTAAGCGGAGCTTTCAAGGGAACACGTACAAAAGATCAGGTCGATTCAGCAATATGTTTAGCAATATATATGACAAATCTCTCAAAATAGGTGTTCTTTTCAGCGATCTTTCTAACCTTATATCCCTCCTCGTCAAACTTTCTCAAGAGAAAAGTTAAATCGCCTAAGGTCGAGTACAAAATCTGAACATACCCATGATTCTTCAAATATCCTTTTGCATTGGAAATGAATTTTCCAATTAACTCATTATTCTCCCCACAGAACCATGCTCTTTCAAGCATACTTTTTGGTCTCCTGGTTATGTAGGGAGGATTGAAGAGTATTACATCAAATTTCTCGTTTTTTACAGGCTCAAACATGTCACCTTTCCTGATCTCAATTTTATGTTCTAAATTGTTTAGATTCACGTTTATTCTAGCGCATTTTACTGCATAAGGATTGATATCTGTTGCAATAATCCTCTTTGCTTTCTCTGCGGCGAATATGGCTTGGATTCCTATGCCGGTACCAAGATCCAAAACCCGTGCAGATTTGCTGATTCTCAGGTTCATTGCTAAGAATCTACTTGTAAGGGTGTAATGAGGAAGAAATACTCTTGGATGGACATAAAAGGTCCTATTCATGATTCTCCAGATAAGAGGTCTATTGAACATTCTGTGCAAAAACCTAAGAAAAAAGGCTGCAAGAGATATTTTCAGCTTTTTCCGCGTTCCTAAAGAAATACTCACTGTTACCCCCCATGATTTGAGGAAGGGATCTCAGATCTTTACTGAAATATTGTCTTTAACTGTTTTCCTGATATCCTCTTCTATCTCTTTTTTGTAGCGAGATATTTTTTCTTGGTTTCTATCAAATTCGACTTGAAGGTTTGAAAGTTTGGCTTCAATGCCCCTTCTCTCTTTCTCCGTTCTTTCAATATCTTCCTGTAATCTTAGTTGCTTCTCTCTATGTTCAGTTAGCTCCAATTCAGTCTCAAGTTTGGCTTTTATTAAGGTCATGCTCTTACCCTTCTTTTGGAGATCGAGTAAAGCATCACCTTCACAGATATCTTTTATCTGCTTCAATGCTTTATTGGTTCTACTGGGTTTCATCGAGAGCTTTTTGTTCGCCAAACTAGACCTAAGGCCGTTCAAAACAATCTTAAGGAGAGGATATCCCTCCTCTTCTTCCAGGAAAGTCACAAAAGGCCTATCCAGGTATTTATTCATTGTAGATTGTTGTTCCATGCCCATAGAATACTGTCCTCTTTCAATACTTACTTTAAGCTTCCTAAGAGGTTTTTTAAGAGGTCGGAAATATCGATTGAATAACTGTCTCAGACTGGCTTCATTGTTTCTAATCTCGGTCAAGTCCTTGCTTTTTCCAGTCTCCATCAAATCGGTCAGATCCTTTTTCAAATCGGCCCGCGTATTTTCCAAGCTTTTTAATTTCTTGCTGGCCGTCTCTATCTCTGTATCAATGATCCTATTCTCGTCGACTGCAGTCTTTATATCTTCTATTGAGTTTATGATGTCCTCGATGCTTTTCACTTCTTTATATTCAACATGGATGAAATTCTGCAGCTCCTTCGACGTTTGGGTTAGTTTCTTTAAGAAATAGTCGATATCTTTTAACTCAGACTTAAACCAGGGACTCATTTTAGGAACCCAGCGTCTGCCTGCCCCATTCACAAACGCAAAAAATTCTTTTAAGTTCTCGCCCAAATCTCTAAGATTGTCATAGGTTATGTTTTCTGGGATTTTGAATTCTCTGATTCTCTCGGTTACTTTTTCGGAGAGTTTATCGGCAGAGCGAACAGCGAGTTCGTGCCTTTTGGGATCTTGCTCGGCCCCTCTATAGGCATCCCGATCTTTGCTCATTAGTAGTTTTTCAGCAGCATCTTCTATGCGAGCAAGAAAACCCTCAATCTTGTCACAGATTTGCTCGCCCCTTTTTTTTATCGGTCTGAGCTTCCCCTTTGTTCTTTCCTCAAACCACGGAAACAGATTATCTAATGATATCTCACTCAAGATGATGCTCCTTCCTGTACAGGATTTTTAGACCAGTAATTCTATTGATTGAATGATTCTTGAGTTAATAATATTTGCTGAACAAATGTATTGGATGTATTAATATTTTAAACGTTTCAAAGCAGATGCGACAATCATGGGGAAGGCAATCGTTGCATCTGCTATAACATCTACCCACAGAGCATCTGATTTGATTTTCCCCCAAGACTGGGCCTCTTGAAGCGAGGCACCGCTGAGACCGCCAGATTCCGGTCTATCAGTTGTTATCTGTATGGCATAGTCAAATCCTCTTCCCGTTATTAGCATGGTTTGGAGAATATGGTTTTTTGGAACTCCACCACCCAAAACTATGACTCCCGCCTTTTTTGATTCATAGGCCATCTCAATTATCTTCTGCAGATCTTTTATTACATCAATATTCAATTTTTCTCTTTGTCTGAATAACCATAGTTGAAGACCCAAGATGGAATCAGTAATGGCAGGACAGAATATCGGAATCTTCTTTTTGAAGGCGCATCTAACTATTGAGTATTGATCCTTGATTTGTTTTCCAATTTCCCATATTAGTTCGTAAACAGCCAGTCCTTCTTCCCGTCTTTCCTCATCGATATTGCTTAGAATAGCTTGAATGTTATCTTCAAGAGTTTCGAAGGCGCTGTCTCTAACATATATGTCAAATATTCTGTTAATCCCTAGCTCTCTAAGTTGGGTGTCATTTCTTTGTACGTCTGCCTTCTCATGTCTTCCTCCAAGAGCCTCAACTAGATCGTGGGTTATACTCGCGCCAGTAGTTACCAAGACGTCAATTAAATCATCATTGATAAGCAAAGAAATGATTCTTCGAATGCCTGCAGGAATCAGTGCACCAGCTAGCCCTAGAAACTTCAACAGTTTCTCCTCACGAAACATTTTCTCCAGTATGTCTGCTGCAAGACCCAATCTGCCAGCACCGAATGCGCCTGCTTTTCTGAATTCATCGATCAACTCATCAACTGTGATCTCAGGATTGAGTTCCATATTCTTAACAAATCTATCATTATTTTTGTGCAATCCCCTCACCACAAAGAACTACTTCGATTCTCATAAAGAATCTTTAGAATATTCTTTCATTGAAGGATTTAAGCATAATGCGAATTGAAATCTGGAAGTGATACTTTTATATTGTTTCTCAATTAATGTACTATGATCAGTAGAAAGCGGGGTGGGGTAGGCCAAACGCATGACGGTGTTTGAGCCCAATCAGGAGACCGTGGCCTGAAATCCCGCGGGGCTCATATGAGACCCTCTGAGACACCCCGAGTCAACTCCAGCGAGTTGCGGGAGATCGATGGTTCAAATCGGGAGCGAAAGGCTCGCAACCATGAGATTCCATCCCCCGCTCGGGAGCAAGATATTCTGTGATCCCGGGGGAATACCACAACGGTCTCTTCAGAGTCCGGGTAAATCCGGCCCCGCTACCATTCTTCATATTTCATATCCAGGCTTTTGTCTTACATTATAGAGTATACCTATTCTGACGAACAACTGCAAGTTTCTCGCTGGGTTCTAGCTTATCTAACTGTCTGTAGGTGCCAATCGCTCGACCAACACTTCTTAGGTTTATGCCAGAGAGATCACATGAGGGACACTTTTGCTGTACTCCCTGATACGTGCCTAAACATCTACTGCAGTAAGTAAGATTTCTACTATAGCCAAAGAAGCCAATATTGGAATCATAGATTCTCTCAGTAGTTTTCAACAATCTTTTTGATGTGATGCGGGAATCCGATAAAGGAATGTTCAACATGTGCCCACCTAGCAATAAAGGATGGATTTGTGATTCTAATTCTATTCTTTTTTCGAGCGATATTGGAGCAGACGCGAGGATGGTGCTAGTGCTGTAAAATGGAGTTGTTCCAGCATTCTGCGCTATAGCATTCGTTGAACCGAAATGTTCTGCATCTAGTTTTGCAAGTCTATGCGCAACAATACTCGTCGGAGTTTGCATCGTGTTCCATCTTAGGCCTGATACTTTGGTCGAATTCTTGGTAAAATCGACTAGATGATTTATTATGGTTTTGCCAAAATCTAACGCATCTCTGTCCTCATATAGTGAGCTTCCGATGCATTTCTTAACGGTCTCGTCTAATCCCAAGATAGCCACAGTATGTGTTGCGTTTTCTATACGGTAGTATGGCTCGCCATCAACATCATGCATGAGTAGTGGAAGTAAATGATCCTTTCGAAGTCTTTCATGAATTGTTTTGTGCTTGATTGTAAGAGTCTCATATATTATGTTCAAATACTCGTCAATCAGGTTGAATAAAAGGCTGTCATTTCCCTTTGATTCAATGGCAATCTGCGGGAGATTTAGCGCAACCCAATCTAAATTTCCAGTGCGATTAACACCCAGATCCCAATGGTTTTTCCATGAAGATTCAAGGCGGGTGAGATTCCCGGTGTAACAAGCATTCGAATTTTGCCATTCTGGACGCATATTTATGAAATAAGGAGTACCCCATTTCGAGGCCAATTTGTGTGATTTTATCAGGAGTTGAGGTGAGGTTTCCATAGCCTCAGGTCTTATTTTTAGGACGATGTTTGGATTAAAGAATGGTCTTCCTAGCATATCCCCTTTTATCAAAACATCGAGTATCGCGTTCAGGATAAAACTAGCTTCATCAGCGTATTCTCCGTATTTACCAACTATTTTATTATTAGGTCCAATTGCTGGAGTGTCTTTTAGGTAAGAGGGGATCGTGAATTCAAGAAGAATCGTGCTATTAGGGTGTTCCTCTTGGACAAAGAACGCATTGTTCAGTTCCGCAAAAAAGACTCTCAGTGCCTTCTTTGTTTCTTTTATATCCTTTGGTCTAGCGTATGGTGCCAAAAAAATATTAAAATGATCAAAAACCTGCTCACTGATGACATTTGTTTGTGTATCTTCAATGATTCTTGATATCTGACCCAGTATATCTCTTAATGATTTAGGAGGCTTTGCCGAAAAGAAATTGTGTTGAAGCAATGTGTGCAAGTCGTGACATATTTCATTTGGTTTCAAGACCCAGTAGTTGGCATGCGGTATGTGGATAGCTCCAGAAAGATGCGCATCTGCGACCTTTCTTGGAAGTATCTTCATGAAGAGATATTGTTCTAACACAGCATCTCCTGCTAATTTATGCACAATCTCGGGACTTGAGCGAGTTGTTTTTATTGATGGATTCTTGATGAGTTGAGTAATGTCATAAACAGGGAGACCAAGACGTGTTAGAGCATGACGATATTCTTCGAAACCTTTTTCGAGAAGGATAGCATTCACAAATTCACGGATTAAAGAAGACGTTAGATACTGTACTTTTAGTTTCATTAATCTGATTTCTGCTTCTTTTGCTATCTTTTCTGCAAGAGTTTTTGGAACGCTTGCTTCCCTTACCAATGATTCTGATATCTTTCCTCGATCAAAATGTTCTATCGAAATTCTTGAAGTCCTGACGAAAATTTCATCCAGATATTTTCTGCTTATGTCTTCAAGTGTCCATATGAAGTCAACAACCTTTTCTCCTATAGGTGTTAGAGAATAACCCGTCGCTGGTCCACCAGTTATCAGATTTGCCCGCTTCAGTTCACGCAAGTGGTAACCAAATCTACCAGCATTGCGGGGGTCAATATTGGTAGCCTGCATTATCTCAGTAAATGATAGGGATGTTTCACGACTTAGGAGTTTGAGGATTTCAGATCGCAGCGAGCTAGAAATTGCAGAAAGAATCGTGGAGGTCTGCTCCTCTTCAGAAATGCTCTTTCTTGATTTAGACATAGCTACCCCAACCTAATCAACACTATCATATAAATGATAGTTAAGAAGAAGTTTAAAGAATTATCTAAAAAAGATTAGGGAGACTATGTTTCCGGAGCCGCTTCGGATTGATCTGATTTTGTCGATCCTAGTTCAGGCCGAAACTTGTAACAGTAAAATATTGGTCCAGTATCCCCTTCGGTGTTTACTTTGCGGATAATTGTTTCAACAGGCATCCCAATGTAGACTTCTGAAGGGTCACAATCAGTTATTTGAGCGGTTAATCTGGTACCCCCGTCCAGTTCGATTATTCCTACTATATACGGTACGTAAAGCTCAAAAGTCTGTGGAGCAACGCGTACAGTGGTGAATGTAACTACTTTGCCTTTTTTAGGAAGAAAAATCTTTTCGAGGATAGTGGAACGACAGCTTGGACAAATAGGTCTTGGGGGAAAGTACACTTTATTGCATTTCGTACATTTGGATCCTTCTAAACGATAGTGTTGAGGAATTTCCCTCCAACGCATTGGAATTCTCATTTCGTGTTTCACCTAGCTTTTATATACGTTTCATTATGTGGATGTTTGCTAATGAGGCAATACCGCTAATGCTTTCTGTAAGTCCGATTTCTGCATCTTTAACCTGCATCCCGTCAGCCTCACCTCGTAACTGAAGAGTTATCTCTGTTGCCTGATATACACCTGTTGCACCTACTGGATGTCCGCGTGCCTTGAGTCCACCGCTTGGGCTAACAGGAACTTGTGAGTCTTTTGTAATTCCTCCTTCTTCAACCAATAATCCTGCACCACCCTTTTCTGAAAAACCCAGATCTTCTAAGGAGATCAGACCAGTGATCGTGTATGAATCGTGTATCTCTAGTACGTCAACATCTTTCGGTGTGATTTTTGCCATCTTGTATGCTTTTTCAGCAGCTATTGAAACAGCCTTAAACGTTAAGAGATCTTCGCGATCGTGAAGAGCGAGTGTATCTGTTGCTTGTCCAGCCCCGATTATTTGAACCGGAGTATCTGTCATTTTTTTTGCTTTTTCTAGAGGGCAAAGGATCAATGCAGCTGCTCCATCTCCAGCGGGAGCGCAATCCATCAGTGTTATGGGATCTGCAATCATACGAGCATCCAGAGCCTTCTCCACAGTCGTTTTGAATTGCAGTTGCGCGTAGGGATTTGAAGATGCATTCTCATGCATCTGGACTGTGAAAGCTGCAAACTGCTCTCGTGTTGCTTTGAATCTATCCATATAGAGCCTCATAAGCATCGCAGCAGCCCCAACCAATGGAAGACCATGGAAGGTTTCATATTCTTGATCGGCAGCCATGGAGAGTATTTCTGTAGTCTCTGATGAAATGGCTTCTGACATCTTTTCTACGCCGCCTACAAGAACTGTGTCATACATACCAGACGCGACCGCACCAAATCCTTCCATAAGAGCACTTCCTCCCGAGGCATCTGCTGCTTCAACTCTTGTTGCAGGAATATTGCCAAGTCCAGAGAAATCGGTTAGCAGTGAAGCTATGCTTTTTTGCTTCGTAAATTCTTCGGCAGACATGTTGCCAATATATGCCGCATCCACTCCAGGGTTGCCAGCATCCTCTAGAGTCTTTATTGCGGTTTCAGCGAAAAGCGTCCTGAGAGACTTATCCCAGTGACTGGTTACTTTGGCCATGCCCGCACCAACAATAGCTACTTTTCTCATCGTCGTTGCCCCTTTAGCTTTAGCTTTTAAGTAGGCTGTCCAATTAATCCTCGTCGCCATTTGATGTAGCAGTTATATGAAACATATCTTTTTCGATTTATATAGTCGCGTATAGTAGGGGCGAGAGGTTGTTTCTCTTCGATCAGATCCTGAACAATAATATGGAACGCATCGCTCCCCGCGCCAGAACCATAGGACACTGCCAGAATCTCATCTCCAGGCTTGGCCACATCCAAAATTGCTGCCAATCCTAGAGGCGTCGAACCAGAATATGTGTTTCCAATCTCCGGAGTCAGAAGACCAACCTTGATCTGGTCCATTGTAAAGCCAAGCTCCTTTGAGGCCCGAATAGGGAATTTACCATTAGGCTGGTGGAATACGGCATATGTGAAGTCCTCAGGCCTCTTGTCAAGTTCAGCCATAAGGGTCCTACCCGCAGAGGTTACATGTTTAAAATAAGCTGGCTGTCCAGTAAACGTCTCACCATGCTTTGGGAATGGTTGTCCTGCCCTACGCCAGAAGTCAGGAGTATCGGTCACAAACGAATACGATGCTTCAATGTACGCTACAGTTTCGTGGTTTTTTAAACCTAGGATAAAAGCTGCTCCTCCAGCTGAGGCAGAAAACTCTAGGTCATCTCCCGGTGCTCCTTGAGCAACATCAGCTCCTATCGCTAGGCCATATTTCATCATACCGGCCGATGTAAGGCCAATGCAGCATTGAATACCTTCAGTCCCTGCTTTGCATGCAAACTCAAAGTCTGCTGCAAGGACAGAGGGCGTTGCACCAATAGCTTCTGCAACCATGGTTCCAGTCGGTTTTACCGCATACGGTTTTGATTCCGTTCCAACAAAAACCGCTCCGATTTCTTTGGGGTCTATCTGAGCTCTCATAATAGCATTCTGTGCGGCTTCTGTTGAAATGGTAGTAACGTCTTCATCTGGTCCCGCGACTGATTTCTCATTTATTAATAGTCCTGATTTATATCGGTCAGCATCTTTTCCCCATACTTTTGCAATAGACTCGGTTTTAATTCTATATAGAGGAGTATATCCACCCCATCCTACAATACCTACCCTGTGGTTTGCTTTCATTATCAATTGAGACACCTTCTGTTTCTATATGGAATACGGTGTGCTTAGCTTGTAATTGTGTCAAAACGGTACAAACATTATAATAGCATAATTCTGCCTAATTTTATATAACCAGTCCGAATAACGTTGTGAGACGCGTTTTATATATAAAGATTACGATTATCGGAAATAGAAAATTCGACGTTTGTCGATTATTGATGAGATCATTATAAAGAATCGAAAAAGATCAAGAAACACTGTGGGGTGTTAACTACTTCTCAGATGGTTCCTCTTCTACTATCCCTAGACGTTGAAAGAGTACATTTATTGGGATTTCTTCCAGCGTAGCCAAGAGGATTTTTTCTTTTTTTGCAAGTTCAATGGCTAAATGGTCGATTTCAGACATTCCATGCAAAATTACCAACTTCGGTTTGGTTCCACCAATATTGATAGTAATCATAGGAGATCTCCCCGTGCTCACATTTGTGAATATCAGTGCGTAGTCTATCGTAGTATCAAACAATCTCTGAAAGGCCGTGCTGGAGAGTTCACGAAGAGCAGCAATATTATCAATAACAATATAGCCATGGATTCTCCGATTACCACGGGTTTTCTCACGAACAACAATATTAGCACCGATCATTTTGCAGAATTCCTTGGTTTTCATAGGACTTTTTAATTCCAAGGCATCAAGGATCATATCCGTAGGAATTTCTACATCCATTAATCTGCTGAATGCTAAAGTGATCTGTCCGCCGCCCTTTTCGTCTATGGCTAGTAGTGCATTGACGATCCTTTTTATGGTTTGAGTTCCCGGTGATTTACGTCGACCGCTTTCATAGTCACTTATTACAGAAGGAGAAACACCAAAGAAGTCGGCCAAGGTTATTTGAGGAATATGAAACAACTCTCTCCATTTCCTTATAGTCTTATAAGGCTTACTTGAAAGAGCTATTTCTCCTGCTATCCGCCTAGCAAGGCGTTCTTTGGCTGAACGGGGTATGTTCATATTCCAGATTCTTCTAAAAGGTTGTTTATAAGTTTTAGACGCTGGAAAGCCAGTCCAGACTCTTTCTCTTCCATAAACAAACAATTCCGATAAAGTTAAAAATGTCCTATTGGTTGCTATAGTATGACCCATTACACTCGTGGGCGGGTGGTCTAGCTTGGCTATGGGCTAAAAACCGGCCAAGATTCCGGTTTCGGGAACCGGAGAGACACCATGTATCATGGTGTTGCGGATGTCATGGGTTCGAATCCTGAAACGGTTAGTACAGGGCGAAAATCCCATCCCGCCCACACCAAATTCTTTCAGGAAACGGACGACTTATTGATTATTCCTCTCGCTGCAATAATTCCCGTCGCAGCGGCTGTTACGAGGCCCCTAGATAGACCTACGCCATCTCCTGCCACGAAAACGTTTTCTACGGTCGTTTCCAAATCTGGATTCGTGTAAAGCCTAAGGGCAGAAAACTTTAGTTCTGGAGCGTATAGTAACGTTGAGGAACTGGCCACTCCAGGGATAACTGCGTCCAGTTTGTTTAAGCCTTCTATAATATCTGTCAGGATACGGTGGGGCAAAGCCATGGCAATATCGCCAGGTGTTACAGATCGTAATGTCGGTTTTACGTTACTTCTAGATATCCGATCCCATGTAGATCTATTTCCGTGTCTGAGATCACCAAGACGTTGAAGGAGAGGCTTTTTACCTCCCAATATAGATATTTGAGAGGCTATGGAACGTGCATAGGCGCTTGTATCTTCTAGGGGCTCAGTTAAAGCTATTCTTACCAAGAATGCAAAATTAGTGTTTTCTGAGGATTTTCCTACCATGGCATGTCCATTGACTCCGACAAAACCGTCATATACTTCAGTCACAACGAATCCTCGGTGATTCACACAGAATGTTCTAAGGAAGTCATCATATGTTTCCGTATAGATATGGAATTTTGGGTCTCTTGCGATCTCTATTATAGGGTCAAGTATTATAGCAGGGACTTCGACTCGGACCCCCACATCAATAGGCTCGTGCCTGGCGGGGATGCCCAGTCTTTCAGCTTCCTTAGCTATCCAGTCCGCCCCGATTCTTCCTGGAGCAGCAATTATATATTTGGCTTTTACCTTTGCTCCGCCTTTGAGTGATAGTTCACCCGTTTCAATACGGCTCACTTCTTTTCTCAAAAGAAATTTAACGCCTTTACTTTCAAGATATTTCTTGAAGTTCAAGACCACTTTGGGAGCATTATCAGTTCCAATATGCCTTTGTGGTATTGGTACAAATTCAATGCCCGCTGCGGCCGCCTTCCTCGAGAGGTTTGTTACATCTTCAGCGTTTGGAGAATAAATCTTTTTTGGGGCCCCAAATGATACAAAAACCTTATCCACATATTTGATAAGTTCCTCAGCTTCCTTTTGATCCCCTACCAAGGATGTTAGGTCTCCCCCAATATCGGGTCTGAGGTTCAGCAGGCCACTCGATAGAGTTCCGGCACCACCAACCCCGCTCATCACATGGCACGGATTACACTTTGTGCATAGTGAGAAAGTCGTTATGGGGCATTTACGTTTATCTACATCTAATCCCTTATCTATGACCAGTATTTTCATTTTTGTACTATTCAGTAGTTCGTAGGCTGCAAAAAGACCAGCAGGTCCTGCCCCAATTATTGCCACATCTGCTTCCAAAATCGAACCTCCATCCAAATAAATAGGTTAAACCCAATTATTTCGGGGATGATAGAAATATAAAGGTATCATTAAAAGTGTTGAAATGAAGTATGTTTAAAAGTCCAATAACGATCCTTATCAAGGTGGTACTCAAATGTTGAGTCGAGAAGACATTGAAACGATGAACGAGATAAAAAAAAGCAAATGTCTTTCAGGCAAAAGTATAGATTGGTTGGCCTCCAAATTCGGAGAGAGATTTTGGAAGGCGTTGAGAGCCACCTCTGAGGGCGGAGTTAAGAAATATATTTTTGAGCCAAGTGAGAGAGAAGTATGGATAGTCGTGGGAAAGGCGAGAGACTATTTTATAGTCTCTGATCTTTATTGTAGTTGCGAAGATTTTTATATGAGTGTGGTCGTGAGAAAACGCAGTCCTTTATGCTATCACATCCTATCGAAAATGTTTGCAGAGATGCTTGGTCTCTTTAGCACATACAAAGTTCATGATGATCGCTACAACGAATTAATCAAAGAGTGGAGGAATACTGAAGCAACTCCTAGGAGAGGTCGAAAGAAGTGATCTTCATAGGTTTTGATGTCGTGAGAAACATTGTAGTTGCATTGGCCATAATACTATCAATACTTGTTCTAGCTTATGTCATAATCGGCGAAGAGGAAACAGAATGAGTAGAATTAAGCTCGGATCTTAGTTTACCTATCGTGGCGATTCGTTCAGCAACAAGATTGTACTTGTGCAAACTCTCCTCATTGACGCATCGTACACAAACCATTGTCTTGTTGGGCAATTTAGGATGTGTCTCCATTATTTTTCGGAGGATTTCTCGAACAACATCCTCTAGAAGGCGTGAATTAGTGTAAGCATCTAAGATTAGTTTTACTTCATCAGGACGCTTCAAAATAGAGAATGTTGGTGCGCTTACGGACTCTTCTGCGATTTGAATAAGATTTTCTAGATCAATACGATGCTTGCGGAATGTTTCAATGTTAATATTTACAAGGCATCGTTGAGTATGTGTCAACATAGGAATTAATGAAACTACTTCCAAAGAAGTCTTTTTAGAAAATTCCATTTTTTTTGCTAACTCTCCTTGGGCATGCTCGGATACAAGCTCTTTTAGACAAGGGCAGATGGTCATACCAACAATCTCTACACCTATGAAGCGTCTGATGCGTACTCGACTCTTTGTTCTTCTACCAATTGCCGCAGCATAGATTTTGCAATACTCATCAGATATAGAGCTACTCGCAGGAGTTTTTCGAATTATGCTATAGTCACTTTTCATCCTGATCTCTGCTTTTGAAGCATACTGATGCTTATTTAGTACTCTTTTTGCAATTTTTGCACAAAAATCCTCTAAGAATCTAATTGGCATTTGCTTTACCTTATCGATAACTTCCCGGACGCTTTCTGCACTCCGGGAAATGTGCACTCCTTTCATAGTAGAAGGAAGATCTACATAGATACTAACTTCAGGAAACAATATATTTATGCCATCTTTTCTCAAAGTCTTAATAGATATCTTTAGAGATTCAATACCCACACGAGACACTTTCAATGAAATATCGGGTATGGTATCGTGAAGATCTCGCATCCTTGTTTGCCACCAAATTGTCTTGTGATTTAAAGAAATTAAAGGGCTTAAAAGCATTCGTAAAATAGAATATAATAGGAATAGTATGAAAAACACCTTCTTGGAGGATACCGCATTAATGGATGAAAAAAAACAAGCACTGATTCTGAGTGCATTTGATGACGCAAGACCTCATATTTCAGAGGCCAAATGGTTGAAGACTAAAATCAACGAGATTGCTGAAACCGTAGAAACAAAACAAGATTTGATTAAGCTACTCAGAGAGGAGGAAGAGAGACAAACGGATCCTGTCAAAAAGACAGACATCAGAGTATATCTAATGCAACTTGAAAAACAGATCACTAAGGATTGATCGAAGCAATATCCTAGATGACGATTTCTACTCAAAACCAATTCCTTGGAGGAAGCAATATGCCCGGGTCCAAAAAGACAGATTCGGCAAATCTATATGCATATCATACGGCCGAGTGTGATCCGAGAAAATGTACTACACTCAAACTCAATCGCCACAAATTCGTAAAGGTCTTTAGACGTCTGAGAGATGTACCAAGAGGAACTGTTATTTTAAATCCTTTCTCGGAAGTAGCCTTTTCTCGACAAGACAAAGAAAGTTGTGTGGAAAAAGGAATTGTGGCTATCGATTGCTCATGGGCAAAGGCAGATGAAATACAAAAGATGAAGTTGGGAGGAGTAAATCGTTGTCTTCCTTATCTAGTTGCGGCAAATCCTACAAACTATGGTAAGCCATCAAAGCTAAGCACCGTTGAGGCTTTAGCGGCATCACTCTTCATTATAGGATTTGGCAAGCAGGCTGAGACGGTGTTATCAATTTTCAAGTGGGGAGCCAATTTCTTGATCCTAAACCAAGAATTATTGAAAGCCTACGCTAAAGCGAAGAATAGTGAAGAAGTGGTGAGTATTCAAAAGGAGTTTATGGAGATTAATAGAGTTAGGTGAGGAGAGTAGCCCCCCTTCTGTTACGGAAACATCGTCACCAATGTTTCTTTTGCGGCATTCAACTTAGCGCCCTACCCGCTGTCATTAGTCAGGTCCTTCATTGACAGCCTATTTGGGCTTTCTCCACGGCGTTGGGCCGTTTCAATGTTCCCATACATATTCTCAACGGGTTAACTAGTCTCGTCGCCAAGACTTTTCTCGAGGTAAGACCTCTCGACCGAATCATCGTCATTCATGCATGGACATTCCGTTTCTGATCCCAGAGCAAGACTCAAGTCTTGTGGCTTTCGCCACGCCGTTACCTGAACGGAGGGGGGAACTTCCTCAGTGAAACACCGGTAGCCGCTCTTCCCCTCCTAACTCTGTACTATAATAGGGAAAAATCTCAACTTAAGTGTTTTGAGAGATTTGAAAAAAAGAATACCATGCTCGTTCGTTTCTCTGAATTTAACCCCAAGTGGAACACTTTCGAAGCGCGAACGCTCGGACGGTTAGTAG
>JBHLPJ010000065.1:0-7115 GCA_048939565.1 Promethearchaeota archaeon | reverse complement strand
TGATTATTACGATTCCTAGTGGCAACTTTGGTCTCTCCGGATTCTTTCTTCTATAGTTCAAAGGAAGTTATAATTCTTTTGATGGCTTGAATGAGAGCCGTGAATTTGGGAGTGATCGAGCGGAAGTGTAGTTGTTCGTATATCAAAGATATTTCTTTCGTTGATATAAACATTTCTAAAGGTATTGCGATTTTCTCAGCCGACAAAAATCAATGCTGAGAAATGCTTAAGTAACTGGGAAAACATAGGTAATACCAACAACGCAGCTTCAACAACTCCCAAATTTCTGGTGCAAACAAAATGCCAGTTCACGGTATATGGATAATTGACAGCGCTGGATTTTGTATATTCCATAAGAACTATAGCAATATTAACATAGATTCCGAGCTATTTTCAGGGTTTTTTACAGCACTCGTTCAATTCTCAACTGAGGTCAACAAAATCCACCTGGAACGCATAGTTCTGGGATACCTAGATATATCATATACTAATGATCGGGGTATTCACTTTGTTATTTGCACAAATAAGGGAGAGTCCACTACCAGAATTCTTAGCAGCGTAAGAGAAACTTTCAACGATCATTTTAAGGATGAAATGATTGTTTTAAGCGATATGTTAAGAGACGGACCAGGCTTGAGTTTGCTTAATAGATTTGAAAAAGAGCTTGATAGAATTGTCGGATATGGTCCTGAGGCAGAGTCCCGTCCTTCAAGGTACATTTCCATCACAAGAGTTCTAAAAAGAGGATCTGAAATGAGGAATATTCTGGAGAGAAAGTTTGGAATTGATGGAATAGCCATAATGCTTCTCTGTGATGGAAGTCGAGCCATCACAGATATAGCTGATGAGCTTAATATCCCAGAAGAAGAAGTTGCCAAGATTGTCGATTTCGGGGTCAAAGAGAAAATATTGGGAACAATACGTATTGGGAGTGACGTTGATCAAGTAGCTGATCAGAGTGTGATGTAAACTACTCCCAGCTATCGCAGGCGGCTTTCCTTAAGAGGTTAAGCTGGATCTAAGAACTAAAAAATCAGGGTTGAGCGGAAGTTGGCTTTCCTACTCACCATTCAAGATCGGATGTCCAATCCACATCTAGGAAAAACTAGGGGTATTTTGGATTTGATAGATCACGTTCAGTTTTTGGTGAGCAGAAGCATTTATGCACCAAACATTTTTCTGACTCGGGATACAAGTAATCGTCCCTTTACACCATGAGATTCTACTTCTATCATTCCCTTTTCTTCAGCTTCCTTGTACTTGTCTTTGCTTAAGGTATTCAGAAGCATACTCAGCGTCCCATTATCCCCAGTTATTGAAACATGGGGTTTTTTCAGCAAATCCTGATTTAGCTTCACATCATTCTTTGAGATTTCGGCGGAAAGCGTTTCACCAGTGTCTGTAGCTGTAACGTTTATTTTTGCTGAACCGACCAACCTCAAAACAGTTCGTACTTTCCTACTTTGAAGCATACCTGTTCCAATCACCTTCAGTTTCTCATTGACAGCTTCATATAGAGACATATATTATCCACCTTTTCTCCACCGTAAACCATATCAACTTATTAGCTAGTTTCACCTTGTGCGGAGTAGGATGAAGCGAATAAGTGGTATTTTAACATTATGACGAAAAGACCAGGTCGCTAATAGGGATGGCCTCCGCAAGTAAAACAGCTTCTCATGATGGACGAGGGGTTTTTTGATTAGCTTATGTATGATTGGCGATCTGAGCCTTCAGGTAATCTCTTATCAAGACGTCCTCTCAGCTTCTCGAAAGCCCTTTCCATAGTTGCAATCTGCTTGTCCAAGGCACTCATATCAATCCCAATATTGAACCATTTGCCTAGTATTTCAACAATCGCTTTGGAAGCCTTTGGATCTGTAGCTAGAACGGGTATTGTCTCTGCCAGAAGGCATACACCTTCAATTCCATATTTGGCCTTCCCCCATGCAGGGATTATGCCATTTGCGCCCATAATAACCCCTTCCTTCATTACCTTGCATTGCTCATGTTTGGCGAAGATGTCAAGAAGCTCATGTGAAGTTGAAGAGACAAAGATGCTGGGTTCAGAAGAGACATTATCAGTAACATAGGCACCTGTTGAAACAATAGTTTTGACCCCGTGAGAATTACAGAAGTTGCTGATGTGATCGGAAAAAGCAAATATACCAAGGGAAGTTGTTGGTTGGAAATCACCGCTTATAATGAATAAGTCATTGACTCCTTTGGGATCTTTCCAGAAATAGATTGTCGATCGCGGTACGTGAAGTTTTCCATTTGCTCCTACAGCAACCTGAGCTGGGAAATCATGATAGAAGACTAAAGCGATTTTCTCAGCTTTTAGGCTATTGGCGATGTTGAGGACAGCCCCCTTTCCGACCATTGCTATTCCCGGCAGCCCTACAACAGCCACAGGACTATTCATTTTGGCTAGATCCAATTTCTTTAGAATCTCTGTGCGGGGTCCATTCATTTGGTTCAAACTCATCACTCCCTTATTGAAAAATGGAGATAAGCTCCACTTAAAAAGATATTGAATATCATAGATTACATGTGAGTGAATTCACGACTCAATAGGACTTGTGAATCGAGACTTAATATCTGGTACTTTAATCTGGGCAAGTTCGATGACCTCCGGAATCATTGATTCATCAATGTCTAATTCTTGAATTAAGTCATCTTTCGTAATTGCCTCCTTGAAACGAATCAGATTGCAAATCCTGGTAACGTAGCTATACGTACGGCTAATCCTGTTTTTTAGAATTTCAAGTCCCCTTGGATCTTGCATGTCTTTTATTTCTGAAACCATCTTAATTAGAGAAGTCATCCAAGAGACATTGTCTGATTCCGGAAGTCCGTATTTTTCAGATAAACCAGTATCAAGATAGTACACAACATATTTGTCTGGTTTCTCAACAGATGGCAGCTCATTTGGCCTAACACCTATCAATTGAGATTCTTCAATGTTGTCTTCTTCATTTATTTGTGATATTGAAACACTCTCAGGAGAAATGCTGGACAATGTGCATAGCAGTATGCGGACCTCGTTTTTATCATCTCCGGCAATGAAGATCTTATCGCCACTAATAACGTGATAAATGAGTTTTGCAAAATCACTGGTAGAAATTATTCTTAGAGTATCCTCTATCGATTTGAGCGCAGCAATATCAATCATTGTAATAATGTTTTCCTTCTTGAGATTTAGAATGAACGCAAGTGATATTTGGGATAGACGCCAATTGATTTGTGATCGTGGATAGTCTCTCCCACTAACGACTATTAAAATATGATCACTCATCTTTTTGAACCAAAAAGTGAAATCACTTGTGGATATTTCTTCGACACTCTGACCCGTCAGCACACTAAGAAAACTATTTTGGGCGCTGAAATATCCAGACATTAGTGTAGCATCAACTGCGATGCTTCCATACATTCTAGAAATGAGTGGGATCCCGTTTGTTTCCAATATGTAAACATTGTGTATCATTGCAGCTCGCCAAGCCTTAGACTCAAAGAACGCGTTGTTGTAATTATAACTAATGATTCTTAAGAATATTAAGTTGTGGGTTTTGAAGAATTATCAATCATCCTAAATAGAATCTACTCGAGCTCAAAATAGAAAAGAGATATAGCCTAGCGCGGGACAAGGACTATAAAAAGTGAATGAAATTGAAAGGTGTTTATACCTTAGTGTTCATGATTCCAGAAGCAATCCAGATTGAGATCGGAAGTCTGGGAGCAGTCAGATTTGAGCCAGGCACCTATGCCTATATTGGTTCAGCATTAGGAACTGGTATGGCTAGCCTTAAAGGTAGAATAACACGACATATTTCAAAGAGAAAGAGAATCTTTTGGCACATTGATTATCTCTTGATTCATGAAAAGGTACGGATCATTGAGGTAATTTGTGCCAGGACCAACCAAAATATTGAATGTGAGATTGTCAGGTTACTAAGAAGCTTTCACGAAGTAACCACTCCTGTTGAGAAATTTGGTGCATCTGACTGTAGGAGTAAGTGTGGGAGTCATCTTTGTCATATCAAAACAAGCATGGAAGAAGCACTGCGGATAATAATTCATTGCTATCACAAAGCGGGGCAAAAGCCAATAAAGTTGGAATCGGATTAATACAGCACTTCCAAGTTCAAGCTATCATTAATGCTGAAGCCTCTTCGATGTCAGAAATTTGTTTGGTATAAATATAGATGATAGATATTGACTTATGAGTTTCAGACTCTTTTTGAATCTAAAGATTCTGGAGAAGTAATAAGTTATTTTCCCAAACCATGAGAGGAATCCTTTGAGGTTAAATCTGTCAGAGAATCTTGCAACAGCAAAGCATCTGCCAATAGAAACAATTAATGCGGTTATTCTTGGATTGAATGGGGCTCGTTTGAGCCCATTCTCTCTTCTGATAATATCTTCGGCCACAAACCTAGCTTGTTTTTCAGCAACTTGAGCTAATTTGGGGGCACATCCATCCCCAATGGGAAATAATGCTACATCTCCTATGGCATATGCGTTTCCTAAACCCAGTATTTCGCAGAATTCATTGGTTAGATAGCCTTTCTCAAACTCTGAATCTGATGGCACAGTCTTCGGATCAATTCCAGTACACCACACTACATAGTCCGATTCGTAGATCCCTTTCTGTGTAACCAGTTTATTGTCCACAATCTCGACGACAGGTTCAATCGGGTGAACATTTACTCCGAGCTTTCCCATTCTTTCTTTGATAACGTCGTCGAAGCCTAGAGTATCTGAGAAATATGACTTGCCTCTCAGAAAATGCCTTACTTTGATTTTCGTCGGTAACGTTCTAGCCAAACTGGCAATTTCTCCAACTAGTTCCGTTCCTGTGGCACCTCCTCCAACCACAGAAATAACTGATTTCCTCCTATGGAGGAGCTTGAGAAGATCCTTTTTGATTGCTACCGCGTCATTCAGAGTCTTGAGTGTCCTAAGGTTTGCTGAGCCCGGGATCTGTCTTCTGGGAGTCCCCCCTGAAGCCAAGACCACATAATCATATTTGACAAGTTTGTTGTTATCTAGAAGTACACTCTTGTTCTGGAAGTCGATTCGCTTGACCTTTGCTTTTATATGATGGGTCCTCCTTAAGATTCTCCGATAGAATATCTTCACCACTTCTTCCGGTACTTCACCCACACTTACCTGGTGAATTAGGGGAGTATAGACAAAGTAATCACAAGGATCAACCAGTAATGTATTGAATCCTTCGTGTTTCTCCAAAAAAGTAGCCAGGTAAAAACCTCCAAAACCGCCTCCAACAACGATGATTCTACTCATAAAAATTCCTACTTTAAATGGTGAGGTTTTGCAGTTATGCTTGTGGCTCCTATTTTCTGACCTTTAGAGGAAGCTTTTTGAACAGTGATTTTACAGCAGATAATAGCCGCGAGATGATGCTGTCATATTTGGCAAGAGATACAGGAATATCTGAAGCGAGCGATAGAACAGTGAATATTCCTTGCTCAGTCTTTGATCCGCTAGACGATATGTCAACTTTTTTGAACCCTTCCTTCTCAAATACGTTCCTTGCTTCCTCAATCTCCATAAATTCCCAGATGTTAACGGGAGGATGGAATTCAATCTTTAAATTGCATCTTGTTAGATCCTCTATTTCCTGGAATTTTATGGTAATCTTTGTGGGTGAAAAACTTCCAGTTGGAGTAGTCAATAGGAATCCTCCGTCGAGTTCATGATATTTCTAGAGTGAGAGAGCCTTTTATGCTTTTCTTCTAGATTCTGTAACAAATCTCTTGGAAGATTCTATTCTAGTGCTTTTTCGTAGATATCCATTATTCTTTGGGTGACTTTCTTCCAGGAACATAGTTTTACAACAAAATCCCTGGCATTTCGTCCCATCTGTCTCCTTTTTTTATCATTATTGAGTAGATCTAGAATAGCGTCAGATAGATTTTCTACAAGTTCAGAGTCCAGACTTACGAGTCGTCCCACATCGCGGGTTACAAATTCCTCAAAAGCTTCTATTCTGGAGGCAATCGTCGGTAAGCCGCATGCCATAGCTTCCAGAACAGATATGCTCATCAGTTCCATTTTGGTCATGGTTACGAATAAGTCAGCATGTCTAAGGAGTCTGATTTTCTCTTTTTCGGGAACGTAGCCGGTAATAATTACGTTCTTGCTTCCGTACCTGTTTTTCAAAGAACCATAGAGAGGCCCTTTTCCAACAATTATCAAACGAGCCCTTTCACCAAAACCACATTTCAAATAAGCCTTAATCAGTGGCTCGATGTTTTTTTCAGGGGATAATCTTCCGATATACAGGATGGTTTTTTCCTTCTTCTTTTTCATCGGTATTGGTCTGAACACATTAACATCCACTCCTGTTGGAATGTGAGTTACATTAGGAAATCCCGCACTCTTTACAAAACTCTCCTGCGATTTAGAGGTCACTATTATCTGATCTGATTGTTTTAGATAGCGTTTGCCTATCTGATACATTAGACGCGAGAGATACCCATATGTTGAATCTTGAAGTGACAAAGCATAGTGAAGGTTGCAGACTATAGGCATATTCAATCTCTTTGCAGCCTTGAAGGCATAAGAGTCCCAGGTCGTGGTAGGCCAGTGCAGGTGCAAAAGCTGAAACGGTTGCTTCCTATGAATTCTAAAAATTGTGTTTATCGCCTCTTCGCCTTTGGGAAGTACAAAGTAGAATTCCCCAATTCTAACTCGTGTGGGAAGGGGAATGTCCTTAGGAGATATAGGATCCATCTCCTTCTCCTCTGGAAAATAGAACCCGATTGTCTTCGCATTATTCTTCTCCAGATGTTTACGAAGGTGCGTAACATAGTGATATATGCCATGAGTTGCCCCGGGATAAATCATACCGATGTCGTGAGTTCTTCTCTCTACGTACTCTTTCTTTCTAAGGCCAGCTACTGGCTCGATTTTTTCTTCAGGATGACATTCTAAGCTTCCGAAAAGATAGTGTGGCATCGCTATTGATTTTGCTGTTGACAGTATTTTCTCAGGGCTCTTATTTTCGAATAGCGACAAAACAGAGATTTGTTTGTAGGTTCCTGCATGGACCCAATTGGTACGAAGACTTACATCAATGCCAAGAACAT